>NZ_JBHUXV010000037.1:0-80655 GCF_042669125.1 Streptomyces sp. NPDC057253
GTCCACACGCGACGCGTCATCCCCCGTCACCTCTCGTCATCTGCCCCGGCCAGGGCCTGGCCCCTGAGTCTGGATGCAACGCGGCATTGCGGCCGCAACTGAACCCGACCGAGGTGAGATGAAGTGCAGAGGATGACCAGGAGGGGCATGGAGTGGCTCTCCGCAGCAGCGGACAACCCTGCGGAGTGCCGGCAAGTCTGGGCGGACGACCCTCGGATGCCGTGCCTGCTGTCGACCGGGCGCTTCTTCGACGTGGTGAGCGTCGAACAGCGCGTCGGGACGGAGATGTTCGACCGCCTCCTACGAAGTGGGATGCCGTTCGGACCGACGGTCGTCGACCGCAAGGCGCAGCGCGTCGGGTTCTTCCTCGGCTCGGCGAGCCGCGAGACCTTCACGCACTACCTGGAACGCGAAACGTCATCGACACCTCCGTACCGGTACCTCGGCCGCGGCTGCGCCGTTGTCGTCCCCGGCCCCATCCCACTGTCCGATGACCGCTATCAGTGGCTCCGCGCCCCCACACGTCGGCCGGAGGCCAATCCGCTGCGCCCCGTCGCTCTCGCAACCGCGTTGGTCGCCTCCGTGGAACTCCTGGCGCGCATCGACCGCTTCGACGAGCAGTACCCGACGCCCTACGCGGCGGTCGCTGCCCTGCCCGAGGAGACGAACACGGATGCCGGATGAGCCGACCGGCGGTCGAGACGCTGCCGCGTGGTCGCCTCTCGACAGCGACGGCTGGTACGCGGCCCGCAACGCGACTACCGCACTGCGGGATGTCCTCGTGCGCGCCGGCCTGGAGAAGGACTTCCCCTACCTGCGCGCGGACTTGAATGCCTTCGGGCACGGCCTCGTCGAACTGGGCCGAGTGTCCCCTGACACAGCCGAGCGTCTCGCAGAGCTCTTGCGCCTGGCCCTTGCAAACGGCTTCGGCCGAGACCGTAACGACGACGATCACGAGCCAACCACCACCGAAGAACACAAGGGAAGGGCCTGACGCCATGACCGACCGGCGCGGAGTGGTAGCCAAGCGAGCGGAGAACCTGTCGCCCGGCGTGCCCTACGTACGCGGCTGGAACCGCGCGCGACGAAGCGCCAGCGCTCTGGCCGATCAGCTTGTGTTGCTCGGACTGGACTCGGACTTCCCGGGTCTGATCGCCGACGTCAACGTCTTCGGTGACGGCTTGGTGCAACTCGGGGCGGTTCGTCCCGGGGCGGCCGAGCTGCTGGCGAGTCTGGTTGCGGCCGGACTAGCCGCGGAATCGGCGGACACGACGACGAACGTGCCCCTGCTCCCTCCCCGGGAAGAGCCTGCGGCTTGAACCGCTCCTCGGCGGTCGGTTGCCCTGCCGCTCGGCCGGGACCGGCGCTCCAGCGCCGCAGCCCGGACGAACGGCAGGGCTATCAGCTTGGGAAGCTGCGATCACTTGGGGGTGGCTCGTGGACTGACCTGGGCGAACGCTTGCCGAGCGGTCCCAGCGAGCCTGGCCGCCTTCACCGCGATTCCCTGCTGTTCCCCGCTCGATCTGGTGCGCTTGTTGTGCGGAGCTGCTCCACGCGGCCACCAGACCCGAGGCTGCTCAGCAGTAAACGTGCCATTCCTCCCTCGGGATCGTCCCCTCCCAAGCGTCCCAAATCATGTCCGCCCACTCCCGAGCCACGAACACAGGTCGGCTCAGAACGACATCACCAACGCGCTGGGCGCGGGGAACGACTCCGAGAGCATCGGTACCGAGGTCGCCGAACTGCGAGTACCTGATGGCTTCGTCCAGCCCTTGGGCACTCATGTGGTCGCTGAACTCCTCTTCCAGCTTGGAAGGGACTTGCCCCACCAAGCTCAGATGACCCAACGTGATCTGCGGACCATGGCGTGCGTCGACAGCGACACAGGCAAGGCCTCCGGCTGCTGAAAAGTACGTCGTCAATGGCCGCGCGAAGGAGTTCGGGTCACTGAACGTGATCCAGTCGCCTGGCGTTTCGAACTTCGGGCTGGCGCCTAGTGTGACCGCAACTTGATCAACGACTTGGTCGCGAGTCATTCCGAACCGCAGCGGCCCCACGCCGACAAGAGGCACGAACGGCCACGGCTGCCTCTCGGTCTCCACCAGCAACGCACGCTCCCCCTTATGACAGACTCCGCTTCGTGCGGTGCCAGTTGGCGGCACCCTACCCGGGGTCCCTCCAGTCTTCGGACGTGCACGCTTTCCAACTGTTGTGGTGGGGACGTTCACCTGCGGTCAAGGCCGATCGGCTGGCGCACCTTGCAACCTCAGCATCGTGATCGTCTTGGAGGTGCCTCACCGGAGGAAATCACTGTTTGTCCTACATGGGCTGCTTGCGGGTACCACGATGTACGCACCACCGTGAGAGGACAACTATGACCACCACCCTTGCCAAAGGCGGCAACGCTGTCGTGTCCGGAGCGGTCTGCCGCGTCACCCTAACTTCTCGAACTACGGGCATCGACGTATCTGCTGTCTTGCTTGCGCAGGATGGAAAGGTGCGGAGTGATGACGATCTGGTCTTCTACAACCACTCGTCGCAGGATGGGGTCGTGCTGAACGGCCAGACGATCGTTGCGGATCTGACCGCAGTTCCTGCGACAGTCGACCGTATTGCGATCGTCGCCAGCATCGACCCTGAACTGCCGGTCGCTCACTTTGACGCGAGCAATACCCCCCATGCCGCAATCGAGTGTGGAAGCGCGCCGATCGCGTTCGCGCCGCCGCCGCTTACGCACGGAGAGACAGTAGCCGTACTCGTTGAGCTCTACAGGCGAGCAGGCGCTTGGAAGGTAAGGGCAGTAGGCCAAGGATGGGACACTGGACTGGCGGGGCTGGCATCGGACTTCGGTATCGTGGTAGACGACCCTGGGCCGTCCGCGGCGCAGTCTCCAACTACTGCGACGGCTACGCAAAATCGGCCCACTTACGCTGCGCCGCCACACCCCGCCAAAGCACCGAACACTTCAGTGCCCGCCGCACCAGCTCCGCTGAGGCCGCCAAGTCGCCCTCTTGTCCCGCTGGGCAAAGTTGCGCTCACCAAGGCTGGTCAGGCGACCATCGACATGCGCAAGGATGACCCCAGCCTTGTCGTCACGGCCACGCTCGAATGGAACGGTGGAAGCGCAGCCCGAAGACGGGCCGGTGCTGACCTCGACCTGTACGCGCTCTATGTTCCGGGGGGTCTCGTCACCCTGCAAGGGAAGCGTCCGAACAAGTCAGAGCAGGTCATCTACTACCGACAGTTGGGATCGCCCGTCGCGCCCCCGTACATCGCCCTGGACGGCGACTCCCGGGTGCCGGGTCGCGAGACGATTACCATCCGTCGCCCCGACCTGCAGGGCTACGTCCTTCTTTGTGCCTATAGCGCGGTGGAAAACGGAACAGGTTCGTTCAAGTCCTACGGTGCTCGGGCCGTGATCACCGACGGGCGGGGGTCTACGGTGACCGTACCGCTGTTCAACAACCGCAACTTGTCCTACTGGGTCGCCATCGCCTTGATCGACTTCACTGTTCCCGGTGGTGCCCAGATCCGACACGTCGAGAAGTACAGCGGCAACCACGTTGAGGCTCGCCCCACCCTCTACTCAAACGGGAACTTTCGCATGAGCACGGGAAGGGTCGAATTCAAAACGAGATAGTCGTCAACACGTCCCAGAATCATGCTGGCAAGAGTCCGCCGGCCGGGCGCATTCCGGAAGCTCTCAACTTGGAAAGCTGAGGGGTTTTGTGCTTGCTGGGCGCCTGATCAGCTGCCGACTGTGCGGAACTGCTTCAATATCAGCGGTTCAGTACCCGGGATTCCGGGCCAGGTCCGTACTAGGTGGATCGGGGATCTGCGTCGTATCAGAAGTCGCTAGGAGAGTGTCAGGTCCGTCGTGATGGTTGCCCAGAGGGCGTCGAACCACATCTGCGATTGATCGACGAAAGCCGCGTCCCGCATGCCTCCCCCACGCTCGTAGGAGAAGAGGAGGGACGCGGCGCCGAGGGTGTCGTATGTCTCCAGGGTTTGGCCCTCCACCTCCTCCGCCCGCCTGGTGATCATGTAATACGCCATCAGGGCCTCCGTCCCGTTGAGGAGGTACAGCTTCATGGACGGGGTGAAGGGCAGAGCGCGGAAGGTCACACGGACGTCGATGCCGTGCGTCGAGCGAAGCGCCAGCAGATTGTGACGCAGGACTTGCCCTTGGACGTTGCGCAGCTCGAGCCAGCGCTGGTGGACCGGATCGCCGTCGAGGATCCTCACAGATGTGTCCCTGGGGCTCGTCACAGAGATCGGGAACGCCAGGTTGATATCTCGGGAGGGCAGCAGGATCCGCACGTCGATCGACCGGGGGTGGATGCGGCCCTCGTGGATCAGCCGCAGCGGTTCAGCCAGCGCCAGCATCAGCGTCTCCGCGGTCAGGCAGGCCGCGTCCACGCGGACTTCCGGCGCCGAGAACGCCTGCGCGAGCCTCGGTGGCAGCCCGACCATCGTCGGCAGTGGCTCGTCCGCAAGGCGCAGGGACGACGGTGTGGCGAGTGAGGTAACTGGTGGCGGCGGCGCCCCCCGTCTGGCTGCGGCTGCGCTGTCATCTTCCGCTGGTAGCGTGGCGGATGCGGGGAGATCGTTCAGGAGCTCAAAGGTGCTGCGGCGTTGGTGGCTTCCGGAAGGCAAGAATGTGTCGTCGGGCTCAATGCTCTCCACCAGGGAGGTGGCCGTAACCGAGTCCCGGTCGGACGCGAGCACTCTTTCGGCGTCATCCGTCGAAGGTGCCCGGCGGGCAGCGGTTCTGGCACGTTCCAGGGTGTGCCAACGGTCCCTCCAAACCTGGAGTTCGGGGTCACGACGGTCGGGCGGTTTCACCTCTTCGCCGTCGTCATAGGAGAGCAGGACGCGCACCAGCCACAGCAGTCGGTCCAGGGAGGCCGGGCCCCGCCGTCCGGCGAACACCTCGCTCACCGAGCCCTTCGACATCGCATGCCGCTCGCCGCACACCTTCTTTCCGCGCAAGAGGATCCGGTCGTACGAGGGGGCTCCACGATCCCGCTTCAGCTCGGTGAACGCCGCAGCCAGCTCCTGCAGCGTTGCCGCGTAACTGCCCCTATCGTTCCCGCCATTGGCTGCCATGCCGTCCCCCGGAGCGTGCTCGTGGGCAGCAGAGTAGACCCACCTGACCGGAACGGCACTGAACACAGTGAAACGACCCGGAACACGACGGCGATGTGTTCGGTAGTGGGCGGTCCTGATCGGCCTAGACCTCAGCTTGTTCGATTAATGCAGGTCAGCGGCATGTTTGGGGTGATGCTGCTGGCATGACCCAGATGACACCGCCGCCGGCGCAACCCGGTCGGAGTGGCTCTGAAGCGGAGCCACCGTTTCTGTCCCTGCACACCACCGTCGTTCTGCTCACCGCGCTCGTGCTCGGGCTGGTTGTCGGCGGTCTCGCCGCACTGACGGATGTCCCCCTCGCAGCCGCTGTGCTTGCTGGGATGACCGCGGCCGGCTCTTCGGTGCCGGTGCTGCGCTCGCTGATTGGCCAGCCTCGTGAGTGCTCCGGCCGTTGAGCCTGCGTTACCCCGAACGTCCTTTAGCGGGGCTGGGCCCCGGAGTGTCTGAGCCTCAGCCGACGACAGTCAGCCACGACGGCGGGTGTGTCGACCGACCACGCACGCGCTTGCCTCGCTGCACCCCCACTGGCCTCAGCCACGCTGCCACGCCATCGACCAGAGCAAGCCGCACCGGCGGAAGCGTGGCGGTGAGATCTTGGGTGAGGACCTCTTCGTCCCGAAGCAACTTGGGTGGGGGCGCGGCCTTGGGCTGGTGGGCCCCTCAGCTGGGCTGATGGTCCGCAGACGTTCGCGCTCGTCCGCCGTTGTGCGTGGGCGTTGTCACGCAGTTAGACACTCACGTGGGGTTCGGCGTACCGGGCTGGCTCGGCATCTGCTGTCCGGCTGCCGCCATGAGGGCTCGGCGAAGAGCGCGCCGGCCATGCTTCTGCTCCAGACCGCTCTCGTCGACCGCCCTCTGTAGCACGGCCTGACTCACCTCACAGGCGTCTTGCAGATTAGCTCCCTCAGCATGGGTGCCAGGGCTCCAGTCACGTACCGGCCCGTTCGTACGAACGTGCTCAACCAGCCTCAGCCGAGCTGCGTACACGCTGAGTTGCAATGCGACCAAGCCCCGCGGAAGCTCGATGTCGACCATGAGCGAAGGGTAGGTGCCGGACTCTCAGCTTGGGAAGCTTGGGTTCTACGGGGTCGACAGTCCCCGCTGACCTCCTGTTGAGCGGCGTCATGGCCTGAGGCTGACTCTGGGTGGGTGGCCGCTGTTCCCCGTGATGCCCTGCAGAATCTGGCACGGTTCTGGCACGACACGTAACTCTGTGGCCGCAGTGCGGCGTCACGCCCGATGATGGCGTCATGGATGTTGTCGTTCAGCGGGTGTGCACGTCGTGGACGAAGAAGTCGCGCGGCGGCTCTGAGGCTGCTCGCAGAAACGCCGCCCCAACGGCCTTCTTGCTGCCTCCGGGCATGACTGCTGGCCTTCACGAGGTCGCCATGCGGGAATCCGATTTCTTCGAGCCGAGCACAGAGGTGCAGGATCTGTCGGCTCCCGGGACGATCCTCCGCGAGGTCGATGGACTGCTGCGCGTGGATCCACCAGAGGTGAGCATGTTTGCCATGCCACGACGCAATCGGCGCCCGCCGGCCGTTCGTCTGGCTCGTGACCAATGGCTGCAATGGCAGATCAACTACCGGTTCGTCGGCCGTTGTGATGGGGCCTGGTCCTATCGACTGGAGACGTTCAACGTCCTCTACGGCTCTGCGATGCCCGACGTGTTCCTAGGTGTGCCGACACGCCACGTAGACGAGCGGCGGTCTCTGCGCTGAACTCTGCAGCACCAAACCGCAACGGCTCCTGAGGGCGCTTCAGCTCATGGGCAACGCGCTGGTCAGAGGCTCTATCGCGTCAAGTTGCCAGGAATCTGTCCACGAATAGTCCAGAGTTCGGAGCCTCCCGTCGTAGCCCTCACCAGGGTCGATGCATCGCCGACGGAAGCGTGCGTGACCTGATGTTGCTGGCTCAACCTTGTTGAGCGCCCGTTGTGCGCCCTTGCGGCAAGCCCCACTGCAGGTCACCGTCAGTATTCGTAGTTGCCTCTGACAGTGCCACGAGTGCGAGGGGGAACGGGGATGGCGGAGCGCAGCACAAGCGAGTCATGGTCGCAGGGCGTCTTTGGTGAATTGGCTGCGCCGTTGTCGAAACTGATCCCAGAGTGCATCGTCAGGGCCCACGAACGGGCGCGGGACGGCCACCGGGGAGTGGGAACACAGACTCTGGAAGCGTACGGTCACGGTCTTCACGCTTCCCAGTACGAGGAGTTGGCGGCCGGGCTCGCTGACCTTCCAGGCGCTACTGCAGTACGTCTGCAGGCGCGCACGGTGATGGTTGTTGCTGGCCAGGTGCTGTACCCCATCCGCTACGCCAAGCGAGACGTGCCGGTCACGGTGACCCGTCTTCGCCGTGCGGTCGGTCTCCGAGCCGATTTGATTCGCCGCCACGGTCCGGAGCCCCTTCAAGGGGAGTTGGATCTAGGGCTTGAGGAGCTGCAAGAACAGGAGTTCCACAAGGACTTGAGCCAGCTTGACCCTGATGCCGGCCTGGTCCTCCTGGCTTACGCGTGCGCCATGGGCGCCGGGGTCATGCGCCTCGAATGGGGAGACGCAGAGCTGCGCCGCGGTGACCGACACCTACTGTGGCATCACCATGAACCGCTCGACCTGCCCGAGGCACGGCGATCTGCCTAGTGGCCTGAGTGACGGAGGAGACGCTTAGAAGGCGCCTTGTGGCTGCGTCCCGACCTCCTCTTGACCTGTGACTTTTCCCCGACTTAGCCGCTTGACGGTAGAACCTTTGACACGGATTCGACACGTCGTGTCCTGGCGGATCTGTACGGTGCGATCGACACACACGCTAGAGACGAACTGTTGGGGGCGGGCATGACGGCGTATCTAACTGAGGCTGATCCACGATGGGCTAAGCACTCTGGTGAAGCGGGGCACTATGGATCCTCGGAGTGGGGTCCGGAGGACTTGGAGCGCGCTGCGACGTTCTTGGCCGAACTCGCGCCGCAGGCCCGGCGGGTGTTCCAGCACCTGCTGCGCAATCCTGGCCGGAGAATCCACTGCACGGAGTTGGTGGATAAGGCCCTGGGCGGGCCGAGCGAGAGTGATCCGGCGCGGCGCGTGGCAGGAGTGTTGTCCGGGATGAGCAAGGGACACAGCAACAGTGAGCGGCGGCTTCCATTCTACTGGTGGGAGGCTCCTGAGGGGAGCGCGGGTGCAACGTACGCAGTTCGCCCCTCGGTGGCAGCGGTGTTCCTGGCGGCTCAGCTCGACGCCGCGTGATCTGCACAGCCACAACTGATCACCGGCGGCCGTGACCTGTAGCCGCCTAAACGATCAGCATCCTGACCTGCTGCTGAGCTGTAGGCACTTGTCGGCGTTGGTCATCGTTGAGCGCCCTTCCATGGCCCGAGGACGGCCCGGGAGGGCGCTTTTCGCATGTACGGGGAAGCTGACGCCGTCTGGGTGGCACACTGTTGCCGTGTCAGATCCTTCGCCTTCCGCGCTCGCAAAAATCCTGGCGTCAGTTGCCGACAGGATGTTGGCCGACTTCAAAGCGAGTGGCATTGCTAAGCATCGAGGTTCAAAGGGCACCGTCCGGGAAGCCCAACTTTTGAGTACCTTTCTGCGGAAGTACCTACCTCGCACAGTTATTGCAGAACACAGCGGCGAGGTGATCGCTACGAACGGAGAAGTGTCCGGACAGTGTGACATTCTCATAATGGATCCCAGCACGCCGCCGTTTTGGGATGAGGAAGATTATCGAATCGTCCCAGTCGAATGCCTCTACGGGGTGATTGAAGTCAAGTCGTTCTTGGACCGTGAAGAGCTGCGCTCGGCTTGCGAGAAAATAGCGCGACTAAAGGCATTCCCGAAGACTGCTTATCACTGGGACAAGATCGGCCAGACGCGATGGGTCTATGGTAAGTCGTGGCATTACGTGCCAACAGTCGGCATTATATTCGCCTATGATGGAGCGAATATTGATAGCTTGGCTGAAGTGCTGAGAGATGTTTGCGAGACTCAGCCTCCCCATTTGCGCGTCGACAGTATCTGGGTGCTGAACAAGGGCTTCATTAACTGGTCCAGCCCGAATAACGGCAACGTCGATGTTTCTCCCGAACCGAAGGCGGGTGTTGTTGCTTTTGAAGCGACACCTCAGGAGATGCTGATGCCCCTTGTTGCTCACCTGAATATGCACTTCGTGACGGCTTGGATGTCGGCCCTGAAGATCACGGATTACATGCCCAATGACACGTGGGGGCGTGTAGTTCGAGCTTGGCCATCGCCCGCAGCGACTTCCGACGAGGATCCTATGGGAGCTCCGTAACCCTGCCGCAGCCCGGGCACACGGGCTCCGGAGGGCGCTTGGCTCCCAGGCGTGTGTACTGGCCAGAGTTCCGAAGGTGACCTATGGACGGTCGCTAGTCCACAAGTAGTCCACTGTTGGTTGCTGCCACACTGGCCCGCGACGGCAGCTCTACAGGGAGTCGCGAGCCTTCCATGAATCATCATGCCAAAGATATTCAGTAAACCCGTCCATGCCGTAGGTTATGAAAGGCCGCTCACCGTCAGTGATTCGGATTATTTCGCGGTGTCCGTCGATTAGTACGGGCAATTCGAGATGCCAACTGTAGCGTCCGATCTCCGCCATCACGTAAACATAGAACTGCTCGACATCTCCTGACGACAAGGTTACGCTTCGTGCCTCGATCGGTCCCCCCTCGGGATTGACCCAGATTGCAGTGCCCATTTCTAGGTTGATCTGGATTCGCCGGGGGTCCATCTCTGCCCCACCGACTGGACTGGTGGCGACAAGACCTTTCGGTGGGGTGCCGATTGGAAGCGAGTCTCGCCGCACTTTTGGAGGGTTTACCACGACTGTTGCGATCTGGCGTGAAGTGATTGTGATCTTAAGGACTGTCAGGTATGCATCAGCTCCGCCCAAGCCTTGAGCCCATGAATGCCAATCGGTAGGATCGTCAGGGGCGCTGTCCGGAAGTTCTGGCAACCAAACTGAAGATCCGACCCATCTAGGGAATCCGGCATAGATGACGGATGGATCTCGTTCAACGTGGATACTCACCGGCTTGATTTTGTAGATTCGACGCGACAGTGCCTCAAGCCGTTTTGATAGCGGATGAATCGCTGGCGTTAGAAGGAGCATGACGATTCCACCCGCGACTGCGGCGTAAAACTTGTCCACCTGATCCCCGATCATGTAATGCTGTGACTCTGGAGGATAGCAACGAGGTCGGCGGAGCGACTTTGGCCGGGAGCTGCTTTGGCGCGAGTGATCATGGCCCCGTAAGCTTCCGGCGCGTCGGGCAGTCTGTGGACCTGCCCGTTAAAGCACGACGTGGGGGCCATGATCTTCGAGGCTCGCGCCAAAGTGGCTGGCTAAAGTCGCGGAGCCGACCGCCCCAGCCACGGGGCCTCGGCCACGGTAGTGAGGTAGCCCGCGGGGAACCGCCGCCGCGATCCGGCCTCTTCGGTAAGACAAAGCGTCTGTGGCCTGTTGTGCGGCAATCCCCTGTTCCCCATGGCGCGGTGCTTGGTTCTTGGCCGCTATGGGTGGCGACGGACGGACGGCGGTCCGCAGCCGGTGACGGAGGCATGGAGGCAGCGGGGCGGCGGCCGGCCGGCGCCGCCCCGTGTGTGCGGCCCTCGGTCCCTGGGATCGATCCCGACTGTGTTGGGCTGCTACGGGTCTGGTGGTCTTGATGGGGTGTTTCGTGTCCGTGCGCTGTGCGGTCCTAGCGACGCTGAAGGGTTCTACCTCCAAGGCCGGATCGCGGCGGCGGTTCCCCGCGGGCGTACCCGCGTCACCAGAAGCCTGGCCCCGGGTACGGGGCGGTTGGCATCCGCGGTGGGACGGGCGGCCGCGAGCGCAGCGAGCCTTGATCATGTGAGGAAAGTCTGAGCCAAATCGGCCTCTGCTACAGCCTGAACGACAGTTCCAACTCGTCGCCTGGTAGGTGGAACTCCTCTAGAGCCAACGGCTTGTCCGCCTCCGCGAGCGTCACGCGGATGACGTGCAGGAGGGGCACTCCGTCTGCGAGTCGGAGGGCCTGGGCCTGGTCCGGTAGGGGCATGCGGGTGCGGATGTACTCCGTGAAGTGGAGTTCGTGGCCCAGGTCGGTGAGTGCGCTGTAGAGCTCCGGTGCTGGCGGCGGTGCCTCCTCCTCGTACTTGGTGTCGATCAGTACCGAGAACGGCACGTACGTCCTGTGGAGTTGGCGGAGGCGGCCATGGTCTGCCGTCTGTAGGGCGTCATACGTGAACATTGGCTCGCCCGGAGGGATGCGGAGTAGGTCCGCCAGGGCCAACGGGGCGTCGGTGCGGGTAGCTACGGGTGGCTCGGCGTCGGTCCAGCGGATGCCGTCCGCCTCGATGTAGTGGCCGTCTGGGGCGCGGCGTACGCCGCGTGCGCGCGTGTGGCTGGGGCGGCTGTGGGGGGAGCGAGCGAAGGTGCCGCGGCCCATGATGGCCTCGACGAGACCGGATGCCCGTAGCTCGGACAGGCCCTGACGGACTGTGGGACGCGTCACGCCGAACTGCTTCGCCAACGCCTCCTCCGACGGGAGCGGTTGGCCAGCCGGGAAGGTGCCGTCCAGGATGCCATCGCGCAGGTAGTCGGCGATCTGCCGGTACTTCGGCTGCGTGTTCTTCGGCGGCATGCAGGCCCTCCGTGGCCGTGGCTTCTACGGCTGTGCACGCCTGTAGACGGCTTGTCTACAGGCGTGCACAGCTTCTCGCATCGTTAGGTCGGTTGACAACCCGTACTACGGGTTGCACTCTTGTCTGCGTCACCCGTACTACGGGTGGTCTAGCAACCCGCAGGATCGGCCTTCGGGTGCCAGAGAAGAGGAGATCCAAGAAGTGGCAAGCCTTCCGATCGACACCGCGAAGTACACGGGGATCATCTGCGCCGTTCCCCCGGCTCCGCGGGTCGCCAACCGTGAGACTGGTCAGCTCCGTGTTGACCGCGAGACCGGCAAGACCATGTATCAAGTCGGGCTCTGCCTGATGGCCGGGTCGTCGGCGGACGTCGTGAACGTGAGCGTGGCTGGTGAACCGAGCGGTGTGCAGCTCGGCATGCCGGTGGCCGTGCGGGACCTGGTCGCCACGCCGTGGGAGAACGAGGGGCGGCACGGGATCGCGTTCCGTGCCGCGGAGATCCGGCCCCTCAACGCTCCCGCGCCGGCGGGTAAGGGGGCTGCACAGTGATGAACCTGGCCTCCTCCACCGCGTCGGCCGGTTCGCCCGGGCCGAGTTGGGTTCTGGTGGTGGCCGCAGTGCTGGTGTTGGGCCTGCTTCTCGCGGGCCCGGCCCTGCGCCGCCGTTACCCCGTCGCCTGGTGGCTGTTAGTCGGCTTCCCGGTCGCCGCCTTCCGGGTCATGCAGACCTGGCGGCCCCTGATGGCCGGATGCGGGCTCGCCGTGAGTCGGCGGCCAGCACTGACTGTCGTGGCCGGGCTCGTCGGCAACGGGGCGCCTCCGCCCCAGCCGCGCGTACCGCGTCGCGGGCTCATACGCCCGACCTCCGGCGGGTTCGTGCTGCTGGTCCGGCTGCTACCCGGCCAGGTGCCCGAGGACTTCGTCAAGGCTGCGCCCGCCATGGCGGAGGACTGGCAGGTTCACGCGGTACGGGTGACCTCCTGGAAGCCGGGAGTCGTACGGATCGTCGCGTCGGCTGCTGACCCGTTGGCCGCTCCTCGGATACCGAAGCAGCGGGGCCCTGGCCATCTGCTTCGGGTGACCGTGGGCGCGCTTGAGACCGGGGCCGCGTGGGTGCTCGACCTGCGGCGGGTGCCGCACTGGCTGATCGTGGGGGCCACCCGGTCCGGGAAGTCGACGCTGATCAACGCCCTCGTCGCGGGGCTGGCTCCGCAGCCCGTCGCCCTCGTCGGGATCGACTGCAAGGGCGGCATGGAACTGTCCCTCTACGAACCGCGATTGTCCGCTCTCGCGACCAACCGTGAACAGGCCGTCCGACTGCTGGCCGCGCTAGTAGACCTGACCCTCGACCGCATGACCGTCTGCCGGGCGGCTCGGGTCCGCAACATCTGGGGTCTGCCGGACAAAGAACGTCCGGTTCCCGTCGTCGTGATCGTCGATGAGCTCGCGGAACTGTTCCTCGTCGCGAGCCGGAACGAGAAGGACGAAGCTCAGGCGGCCGGCACGGCGCTGATCCGACTGGCTCAACTCGGCGCGGCCCTCGGGGTGTTCCTCGTCGTCGCCGGCCAACGCGTCGGCTCGGACCTGGGGCCCGGCGTCACCGCACTACGGGCACAGCTCGGCGGCCGGGTGTGCCATCGCGTGGCCGACCCCGGCACGGCAGAAATGGCGCTCGGTGATCTCAATCCCGACGCGCTCAAGGCGGCTCAGGCCATCACCCCGGAACAGGCGGGTACGGCCGTCCTCGCCTCTGGTGACGGCTGGGAGCGGGCCCGTTCGCACCTGATCACGGAGGCAGATGCGGAAGCCGTGGCCGCCGAGTACGCGCACCTGACTCCCGTCCTGTCCGAACTGCACGTCGAAGCGCCGTGAAAGGGGCCTGCCGTGCTCGTGTCCATGTCCGCCGTCCTGCTGCTGGGCCTGTTGATCTGGTTCCTCCTGCGCATCCGCTACCTGCGGTGGGTCGACGCGCTGCTCTGCGGGGCCTTCGGCTTCCTGCTCTCCAAGACGGTGGCCGCGCCGTTCGCTCAGGCCTTCCTCGACGGCCTGAACGGCTTCCTCGGCCAACTCCGCTTCTGAGATGGCCCATTGCCCCGAGAGAGGTACATCCCGTGTCCGACTACGTCATCCGCTCCGGTGACCGTGCCGCGTTCCTGGCCGATCTGCGGGAGCTGATCGACTTCCTGACAGTCAACCCCGCGGTCGTCGTGCCGCGTCATGCATCCGTCGCCGTCCTGGTCGACGCGTCCGACTCCGCCGGTCGGCGAAAGCAAGTGGCGTCCGTCGCTACTCCGCTCGGCGTGCCGACGGAGGATTTCGGCCGCGGCTACTTCGACGCTCGCCGCGAGTTCGGACCGATCGCGTACGTCGTGGTCGAGATCCCGCCTGGGGAGCGGCAGTGATCGCCCGTACGACGGGCTCCCGACGGGGCGCGAAGTCGCCAAACCCGACCCCGTCAGGAACCCACTCCATCCGCCACATGAGCAGTGAAAGGAGCACTCACACTTTGACCAGCGCGCATCATTCGCGCAAATCCCTGCTGCCCGACTGCGAACTCAGGCAGCGAGACTCGGAGGTCTCGACCTGCGCCGGACGGGAACAGGTCGTCCTCATCGGGCTCGACGACACCGAGCAACGCCTGTGTCCCGCGCACGCGGCGGCACTCTGGCTCACGGATCCGACGTTCCGCTTCAGCGCCAAGACTCGGCCCGAGGGGATCTCGGCCGTGATGGCGCATGCGTTCGGCGGTGGGGCTGGTCGCCGATGACCAAGACCCTCACGACGAACGCTGCTGCCCTGGTCGCCAGGGCAGCTGAGGCGGACTTCGCGGCCTGGAGGCGGAACATCGTCCGCCTCGGCGGTTGCACCAACCCGATTCACCTGGTCGGCGCGGCGACTGTCTACGACACGACCACGGGCGCGGCCGTGCTCTCGTACGGGTCGGACGTCTACGGCGGTCGCCTGCTCATCGCGTGTGGCAACCGGCGCGCGACGGTCTGCCCGGCCTGCTCGGCCCTGTACAGAGCGGACACGTACCAACTCATCCGCGCCGGGCTCGTCGGCGGCAAGAACGTCACGGAGGCGGTGAGCGGCTACCCGCGCGTGTTCGTGACGCTCACCGCTCCTGGCTTTGGCCCGGTTCACACGCGGCGGGAACGCGACGGGCGAGTACGGGCCTGTCGTCCCCGTCGGGCGGGGGAGTCGTGTCCCCATGGTCGGCCGACCGGATGCCTGGAGCGTCACTCGACGGACGATCTCCGTCTCGGCGAGCCGCTCTGCCCGCGCTGCTACGACTACGCGGGCGCTGTCCTCTGGCACGCGTTCGCTGGTCGGCTCTGGCATCGGTTCGGGCTGGAGCTGCGGCGGGAGGTTGCACGGCGTGCCGGGTTGTCGCGGACGGAGTTCGGGGAAGTCGCCCGGCTCTCGTACGCGAAGGTCGCCGAGTACCAGCGGCGTGGGTTGGTCCACTTTCATGGCGTGATCCGCCTCGACGGACCGGAGGGGCCCGACTCGTCCCCGCCGAGATGGGCGACCGTGCCGCTGCTGATCGACGCTGTTCGGGAGGTGGCTGGTCGGGTGCGGCTGGCCGCTCCGGGGGCGGATGTCGTGGGCACGCGGGAGCTCCGCTTCGGTACGCAGGTCGACGTACGGCCGGTCACCTCATACAGGTGGAATACGGGGGAGCGGCCTGCCTCCGCGGCGGCCGTGGCGGGCTACATCGCCAAGTACGCCACGAAGGGAGCCGAGTCCGCCGGCGCGGTGGACGGCCGGATCTACCACGCGCGGGACATGGTCATGTTGCCGGTGCGTGCGCATGTGCTGCGCATGATCGGTACGTGCTGGTGGCTCGGCGGTCTGCCGGAGTTCGAGCCGCTCGGGCTGCGTCGTTGGGCTCACATGCTCGGGTACGGCGGGCACTTCTCCACCAAATCACGCCGCTACTCGACGACCCTGACCGTGCTCCGACAGGCTCGTGCCGATCACCGTGCGGAGCAGCAACGGGCTTCCCTCGGCCTGGTCGACGGTCCGACTGTCACGGTCGGCCACTGGAGTTACGCGGGTCGCGGATACTCCCCGGCGGCGGCGCTCCTGGCCGCTTCCGTGCGGGAGGGCGGTGGTCTCCATGGCGCGTGACAGCCGCGGGAAGTCGGCCGAACTGCTCACCGTCCGCCAGGTGCTCGACGAATTGGGCGGCATCTCGCGGCGCACCTTCTACCGCTGGCGGGAACTGCGCCTCGCTCCGCCCTGCATACGGCTCCCGAACGGGGAGCTCCGGGTTCGGCGGGACGTGCTCAACGACTGGTTGGAGGAGCGGGCGGAGGGGGCTGCATCGTGAAGTCGTACAAGGTCGTCATCTGGAAGCTCAGTATCAACCGCTCTGCGAAGAAACCGACGTACCTCGTCCGCTGGTCCGTGGACGGCGAGCCGTTCCACGAGTCACACAAGACGAGGGCGCTGGCCGATCGCTTCCGCGCGAAGCTCCTTCGGGCGGCGGACAAGGGCGAGCCGTTCGACACCGTGACCGGTCTGCCGGACTCGTTGCGGGGCGGCAAAGCGGCCTTGTCGTTCCTGGAGCTGGCGCTCAAGTACATCGATGCCCGGTGGGCGGAGGCCTCGGCGAAGCAGCGGGACAGCATGACCGACGCCTTGGCGACGGTCATTCCCGCGCTGGTCAAACAGATGCGCGGGCGACCTGCTCCGGCTGACCTCAGGCAGGCGCTGCGGTCTTACGTGTTGCCTCCGCCTCGTCGGGAGCGCGAGCGGCCCGAGGAGATCGGATCGGCGGTGAAGTGGATCGAGAAGACTTCGCTGCCGGTTGCGGAACTCCAGGAGATCACCCGTGTGCACGATCTGATCGACGCGCTCACACGGAAGCTCGACGGTAAGCCTGCGGCTACGCAGACCTATCGGCGGCGCCGTGCCGTGGTCTTCAACGCCCTTGAGTACGCGGTGGAGTTGGAGGCGTTGCAGTCGAACCCGATGAGCAGAGTGCGACGCAAGCAGGGGAAGCGGGCCATTCAGGAAGTCGACCGTCGGGTCGTGGTCAACCCTCGGCAGGCAAGGGAGCTGCTGACCGCGCTCACGTACGTGGGCGGCTACGAGCGGGCGAGTGGTCGGCGCCTGCGGGCGTTCTTCGGCTGTCTGTACTACGCGGCCATGCGGCCCGGTGAGGCGCTGGGCCTGCGGCTCTCGGACTGCACACTCCCGGAGAAGGGTTGGGGCCGGATCGACCTGGCGGAGACCCGGCCTACCGCCGGCAAGGCGTGGACCGACTCAGGTGAGGCGCACGACCGGCGGGGTCTGAAGCAGCGTGCGGACGGCGAGGTACGCATCGTGCCGATCCCGCCTCCGCTCGTCCGGATGCTGCAGGACCACGTCAAGGAGTTCGGCACGGCGGAGGACGGCAGGCTGTTCGCGAGCGAGCGGGGCAACGTCGTGGCGGCGTCGTCGTATTCGCGCGCTTGGAAGCAGGCCCGGATGCTGGCCTTCCCGCCCGAACAGGTCGCCTCCGTCATGGCGGTTCGCCCTTATGACCTCCGGCATGCGGGCGTCTCCCAGTGGCTCAACTCGGGAGTTCCCGCCCCGGAGGTGGCGGCTCGTGCTGGCCACTCGGTGGACGTCCTTCTCAAGATCTACGCCAAGTGCATCGACGGCCAGGAGAAAGAGATGAACGACCGGATCCTTAAGAGTCTGGGGGAGGAGGGCGAGGACGACGACACAGGGCCGTGAGGCGGTCCACGCACCCCTCACACGAATGCCCCGGCGATCGCTCCGGGGCATTCTCTGTGCGTGAGGCGAGCACGTCAGTGCAGCAGATCGTCGCGTTCGAGGATCACCAGCTCAACACCGAGTTGGTCGCAGCTGTCCTTGGCGCGCTGTTTGGCCTCGGAATCGATAGGGCTGGTGGCGGCCATCACGTAAACGTCTGAGCGCAGCCGTCTGGCGATGTCCATGTCCTTGTTGATCTGGTTCTCCGTGAACCTTGTGCCGGACATTTTCACTTCGCCGCTGACCAGCTTGCCGTCACAGACGCCGAGTACGTCGGCTTCGCCCTGCGTCCCGTCGGCGAAGAAGAGATCGACCCCTGGCTTGAGGAAAGCGTGGTTGTAGCGACGGGAAAGCGCTCCGATCACCATTAGGTGGGCGATCACACCGCTGTCGTTGGCGAAGTCCACGCGCCCGTCGAGTCGGTAGTGCACGACCAGGCCGCGAGGATCTGGCTCGCGGGTGTAGTTCGTCGAAGTGCCGCACACAGGGCAGCGGGCAACCCCGCGAGCGGTCTCCTGGGAGAACGGCACGAAGCTCTTGATCTTGCACTCGCTGCATGCGGTCTGGAAACCGCGCTCAGCCCAACCAATCCCGGCCAGGCGCTCCAACGCAGTGTGAGCAGACTCGAAGGACCCGTAGCCAAGGCGCTCGGCGCTTTTGAAGACTCGTTCGCTTCGGCCACCGAACTCTTCGGCGAACTCCCTCTGCTCCTCGGTCAGCGGCTGGGCCTTGCTGAACAGCCTCTGCAGCTTCTTCGCGATGTCCTCGCCGCGAGGCGTTGTCAACTGCCGAATCGCCTCGAAGACGTTTGGCTCGCCCAAGGCACCCGTCGCGGCCTCACCCAGCAGTCCCGCGCCGATCGCGCCCTTGTCGGACAGCGGGTGGGAGGTTGTCAGCTCGCCCAATACCGCCTCGTAGGCGGCGGCGAGCGTTGGAATCCGAAGCTCGATCCGCCAGTTCTGCTGGATGCGGTCGGGGATCTGGATGGCTCCGTCGTGCCACTCAGCGCTGTCCGCCACGAGCCTCGCGACCGGCTCGCGTTTCGGCAGGGCGTCTATCGGCCCATCAGAGATGCTGACAAGGGATAGTCCGCCATAGGCCAATTTGGTGGGCACTGGGCTGGTGAAGCGAAGCGCGGTCTTCTCCCCGATCATCGGCACATCGACGAACCCTGGCATGCCATATCGGCGTTCGAACGCAACGAAATCGATCGGGAAGCCGATTAGGTAGGTGAACGGGGCTGACCGCTTCGGCACCTCCTTGCCGAAGGTCATAGAGCGGCGGACCTGGTCCTCCGCAGACGGCTTCAAGCCCATGTGCTGAGCGAACGCGTGCATCGCCTCCACTTCCACGGAGGAGGAAGCAAGCAGCACGTCGGGTGAAAACTGGTCAGGGCGCTGCAAGGCGCCTCTGAGAACTCCCGGCCAAGTCGTCCAGTTGGTGATATCCACAGGCAGCAGGTACATGGGGAATTCCCCGTGGAGGCCCACTGCGCGCAGAGCACGCAGGTTCCAGAAACTCACGCAGCCGTCTAGATCGTTCGCTTCCGACACGAGGAGGATGGCGGTCGGCGAGTCCATGGGGGCCGGCCGAGCGAAATCCTCGTTCATCCAAGCCGTGGTGGCCCCGAGTAGCGTGTGCCGCCAGACCTGTGACTCACCGATCTCGTTTTCGTAGTGGGTCCGTCGGACGGCCATCCCGGCGTCGCGAAATCCTCTCTCCGCCTCGGCTGTCAGGTCGCCTGCGGCGGCTACCTGCCACAGCGGAGCGCCCTCGGGGGCAATGACATAGCCGTTGCTCCCATCGACAGCCGCCGGTAGTCCCAGATCGGCGGGATGGGTCGTGCACCTGGTCACGCCCCCCACATCGATGTGTTCGATCGGCGTGAGATGCATGGTGAACGAGGCAGCCAATGACTTCGCATGACTGGCTGACACATCGACGTTCACCAACCCGTCAACGTGGGCGATCTCGACGATCCGCCGATGATTCGACGCGATGGTGCCGTCCTCTCGGACGGGGATGATCGGCTCGGTCTGACCACCCCACCGCGAGGTCGCTTCTTGCACCGCTCGCCGGAAGCCGTCCTGGCTGCCCTCAGCGATCAGGTAAGCGGCTCGGGCGGGCCGCACTGTGACCTTGAAAAGGGCTGACTGCCCTACGAAACTCACGGTGTCATCGTGCCGCTTTGCCACGTCGTGACACAAATGCTCGTCTGGGCAACGCTCAGCGTTGTCCTCGCCGGGAGCCCTACCCCGAACAGCTCAGGTGTACCTACCGCCCTCGGTCGCTCATCTACGGTCTGGGGAGTCTGCTGACCTGCCAGAAGTCCCGTCAAGATCATTACGTGGCCATTACGTGATCACTGTCATGAAGCTGCTTTCGGCGGCGTCCGCCTGCACATACGCGAAGACCCCGGCCTCAGCGTTTCCGCTGGTGACGGGGTCTTTGGGCACCGTATGAAGGGTGCCCCCGGCAGGATTCGAACCTGCGCACACGGCTCCGGAGGCCGTTGCTCTATCCCCTGAGCTACGGGGGCGTGTCTGGTGCGAGGTGGTGGCTCGCGGCGACGGGTAGAACACTACCAGCTTCGTCGGGGTGATCAGGAACGGGTTTGGCGGGGTGACGCGGGGCCGTGTCCCTCGCGCGGGGTGGAAGTGGGGAAAAGCCGGACGCGGTGGCCGGTCCGCACCTACTCTCGAGTTGTGCCAGGCGCGTCGGGTCGGGTGCTTGTTGTGGACGACAACAAGGTCATCCGGCAGTTGATCAGGGTCAATCTCGAGCTGGAGGGTCTCGAGGTCGTGACCGCGGCCGATGGCGTCGAGTGTCTGGATGTCGTTCATCAGGTGCAGCCCGATGTCGTGACCCTCGATGTGGTCATGCCCCGTCTCGACGGGCTGCGGACCGCCGCCCAGCTGCGTTCCGACCCCCGGACCGCCCACCTTCCCCTCGCCATCGTCAGCGCCTGTACCCAGTACGAGGTCGACAGCGGCCTCGACGTCGGCGTCGACGCCTTCCTCGCCAAGCCCTTCGAGCCCGCCGAACTCGTCCGGCTGGTACGGCAGTTGATGGAGCGAGCCGGTCAGGCCGGGCCCGTCCTCGGGGGCGGAGAGGCCGAGCGCGCCGAGCGCGCCAGTCACGCCGGCGGCTGAGCGCAGGCCAGCCGGCCAGCCGGCCAGTGTGCGGACACTGCTGGGTGCTCAGTGCCGGGCCACCTGCTCACCCCCTGATCTCACGCACCCACCCCACCGTCCACATCCCGGACCCCCGCCCAATTCCGCTCGCCTACCCACCCCCCTCCTCCCATACGCTGGTCCCGTGACCCCCGTCGAGCTCTCCCGTACCGTGCTGCGCGCGGTCCGTCGTGCTGTCGACGACGGGGAGCTGGACGTGGTCGTGCCGGGGAGTGCAAAGGTGACGCCCCCCGGGGCCGGCGGGTGTGGTGACTACGCCACCAACCTGGCCCTTCAGCTCGCCGGCCCCGCCGGGCAGCCCCCGCTGCGGGTCGCCGAGATTCTGCGCAGGCGTCTCGTCCACAGCGACGGCATCCGCGACGTCGTCGTCTCCGGGCCCGGCTTCCTCAACATCAGCCTTCAGGGGAGCGAGAGCCACACCGCCCTAGTCCGGGAGATCCTCGACGCCGGACCGCGGTACGGGCACGCCTTCCGGCCCACCGGACAGGTCACCCAGCTGCACGCCCCCCACGAGGTCCGCGCCGTCGTCGTCATGGACGCCCTCGCCCGCGTCCTGCGCTCCCAGGGCGCCCTCGTCCGCACCAGCTGTGCGGGCAGGCCCGAGCCCGAGTGGGTCCAAGTCCTCGGTGCAGACGTCGACGCGTACGGCACTCCCGACGCCCCCGCCCCCCTCCGCGTCAACGTACGTCCCGTGCCCGCGGCCCCCGCCGACCCCGTCCCCCTCGGCACGGACGCCGGGCGCTGGGCCCTGCTCCACCCCGCCCCCCACGACCGCCCCCGCATCACCGCCGACCACCTGGTCCAGCGCGAGAGCAACCCTCTCTTCCGCGTTCGCTACGCCCACGCCCGCACCCGGGCCCTGCGCCGCAACGCCGCCGACCAGGGCTTCCACGCCGAGCCCGGGGACACGGGGGTGCCGGGGCAGGTGGGTGCCGAGTTCGGTGGCGCGCGGGGCGCCGGGGCCGCCGTAAAGCCCATGGTGGATGGGTCGGACACCCGGCCCCTCCAGGCCGCCCTCGCCGACCACCCCCGCATCCTCCAAACCGTCGCCGCCCACCACACCCCCGACCGGCTCGCCCGGCATCTCGTCACCGTCGCCGATGCCGCGCTCCCCTTCCTCGTCACCGTCCTTCCGCGCGGCGCGGAGAAACCCTCGGCCGCCCACCGTGCCCGGCTCGCGCTTGCCGAAGCCGTCGGGGCGGTGCTGGCCGGTGGCCTCACCCTGCTCGGCATCGACGCACCCGAACACCTCTGAAAGACGACAAAGATGAGCCGTTCCGCACACCCCGCCGGGCCCCGCCACGCCGACGTCCTGCCCGAGGGCCACTACTCCGCACCGCCCGCCGACCTCAACACCCTCGACCCCAAGGTCTGGGCCCAGACCGTCACCCGGGACGAGCACGGGGTCGTCACCGTCGGCGGTATCGACGTCAAGGCCCTCGCAGAGGAGCACGGCACGCCCGCGTACGTCGTCGACGAGGCCGACTTCCGGGCACGCGCGCGTGCGTGGCGCAGCGCTTTCGGGACCGACGCCGACGTTTTCTACGCCGGCAAGGCGTTCCTCTCCCGGGCCGTCGTGCGCTGGCTGCACGAAGAGGGGCTCAACCTGGACGTGTGCTCCGGCGGCGAGCTCGCCACCGCCCTGTCCGCCGGCATGCCCGCCGACCGCATTGCCTTCCACGGCAACAACAAGTCGACCGAGGAGATCGAGAGGGCCATCCGCGAAGGGGTCGGACGGATCGTGCTCGACTCCTTCCAGGAGATCGTCCGGGTCGCCCACATCGCGCGCGAGCTCGGTAAGCGGCAGCACGTCCAGATCCGGATCACCGTCGGCGTCGAGGCGCACACCCACGAGTTCATCGCCACCGCCCACGAGGACCAGAAGTTCGGCATCCCGCTGGCCGGCGGACAGGCCGCCGAGGCGGTGCGGCGGGCGCTCCAGCTCGACTCGCTCGAACTCATCGGGATCCACTCCCACATCGGGTCGCAGATCTTCGACATGTCCGGCTTCGAGGTCGCCGCGCACCGCGTGGTCGGGCTGCTCAAGGACGTCCGTGACGAGCACGGTGTCGAGCTGCCCGAGATCGACCTCGGCGGCGGCCTCGGCATCGCCTACACCTCCGACGACGACCCGCGCGAACCGCACGAGATCGCCAAGGCCCTCACCGAGATCGTGACGAGGGAGTGCGAGGCCGCCAAGCTGCGGACCCCGCGCATCTCCGTCGAGCCCGGGCGCGCCATCGTCGGGCCCACCGCCTTCACGCTCTACCAGGTCGGCACCATCAAGCCCCTCGACGGGCTGCGCACCTATGTCTCCGTCGACGGCGGGATGTCGGACAACATCCGCACCGCGCTCTACGACGCCGAGTACACCGTCGCCCTGGTCTCCAGGACCTCCGACGCCGCGCCCATGCTCTCCCGGGTCGTCGGCAAGCACTGCGAGAGCGGGGACATCGTGGTCAAGGACGCGTTCCTGCCGGCCGACCTGGCACCGGGTGACCTCGTCGCCGTACCGGCGACGGGTGCCTACTGCCGGTCCATGGCCAGCAATTACAACCACGTCCTGCGCCCGCCGGTCGTCGCCGTCAGCGACGGTGAGTCCCGGGTCATCGTCCGCCGCGAGACGGAGGAGGACCTGCTGCGGCTCGACGTCGGCTGAGCGCGGGAACCCGCAAAGGAAGATCTACGGTCTTCCACCCCCGTACAAATGAAATAGATGTCTCATATTCCGGACGAGGGGCAGAAACTCCCGTCCGGTGAGTGAGACTGGTCCCACCGTGACGGTATGAGGAAACGAGGTCGGATGATGCGTACGCGTCCGCTGAAAGTGGCGCTGCTGGGCTGTGGAGTGGTCGGCTCAGAGGTGGCGCGCATCATGACGACGCACGCTGACGACCTCGCCGCGCGGATCGGGGCCCCGGTGGAGCTCGCGGGGGTCGCGGTACGGCGGCCCTCCAAGGTCCGTGAGGGCATCCCGCAGGAACTCGTCACCAGCGACGCCACCGCCCTCGTCAAACGCGGGGACATCGACGTCGTGGTGGAGGTCATCGGAGGCATCGAGCCCGCCCGCTCCCTCATCACCACCGCCTTCGAGCACGGGGCCTCCGTCGTCTCCGCCAACAAGGCCCTCCTCGCCCAGGACGGGGCCGCTCTCCACGCCGCCGCCGACCAGCACGGCAAGGACCTCTACTACGAGGCCGCCGTCGCCGGTGCCATCCCGCTGATCCGCCCGCTGCGCGAGTCCCTCGCCGGCGACAAGGTCAACCGCGTGCTGGGGATCGTCAACGGCACGACCAACTTCATCCTCGACAAGATGGACTCCACGGGCGCCGGTTACCAGGAGGCCCTCGACGAGGCCACCGCCCTCGGGTACGCGGAAGCCGACCCGACCGCCGACGTCGAGGGGTTCGACGCCGCCGCCAAGGCCGCCATCCTCGCCGGGATCGCCTTCCACACGCGGGTGCGTCTCGACGACGTCTACCGCGAGGGCATGACCGAGGTGACCGCCGCCGACTTCGCCTCCGCGAAGGAGATGGGCTGCACCATCAAGCTGCTCGCCATCTGCGAGCGCGCCGAGGACGGCCGGTCCGTCACCGCGCGCGTGCATCCCGCGATGATCCCGCTCACCCACCCGCTCGCGTCCGTCCGCGGCGCGTACAACGCCGTGTTCGTCGAGTCCGACGCCTCCGGCCAGCTCATGTTCTACGGCCCGGGCGCGGGCGGCGCCCCCACCGCCTCCGCCGTCCTCGGCGACCTCGTCGCCGTCTGCCGCAACCGCCTCAGCGGGACCACGGGCCCTGGCGAGTCCGCGTATGCCGCCCTGCCCGTCGAGGGCATGGGCGAGGTCGTCACGCGCTACCACATCAGCCTGGACGTGGCGGACAAACCGGGTGTTCTCGCCCAGGTGGCCACCGTGTTCGCCGAGCACGGGGTGTCCATCGATACCGTTCGGCAGCAGGGGAAGGACGGCGAGGCGTCCCTCGTCGTCGTCACGCACCGCGCGTCGGACGCCGCCCTCGGCGGCACCGTCGAGGCGCTGCGCAAGCTCGACACCGTGCGGGGTGTCGCCAGCATCATGCGGGTTGAAGGAGAGTAACCAGCAATGACCCACCAGTGGCGCGGAATCATCGAGGAGTACCGGGACCGGCTGCCCGTCTCCGACACCACGCCGGTCGTGTCGCTCCGCGAGGGCGGCACGCCCCTCGTGCCCGCGCAGGTGCTCTCCGAGCGCACCGGGTGCGAGGTCCACCTCAAGGTGGAGGGCGCGAACCCCACGGGGTCCTTCAAGGACCGCGGCATGACCATGGCCATCACGCGGGCCAAGGAGGAGGGCGCGAAGGCGGTCATCTGCGCCTCCACCGGCAACACCTCGGCGAGCGCCGCCGCCTACGCCGTCCGCGCCGGCATGGTCTGTGCCGTGCTCGTCCCGCGGGGCAAGATCGCGCTCGGCAAGATGGGCCAGGCCCTCGTGCACGGCGCGAAGATCCTCCAGGTCGACGGGAACTTCGACGACTGCCTCACCCTCGCCCGCTCGCTGAGCGACAACTACCCGGTGGCGCTGGTCAATTCGGTCAACCCGGTGCGCATCGAGGGTCAGAAGACGGCCGCCTTCGAGATCGTCGACATGCTCGGCGACGCGCCCGACATCCACGTCCTCCCGGTCGGCAACGCCGGCAACATCACGGCGTACTGGAAGGGCTACACGGAGTACGCCGCCGACGGCGTGGCCGCCAAGAAGCCCCGGATGTGGGGCTTCCAGGCCTCCGGCAGCGCCCCGATCGTGCGCGGCGAGGTCGTCAAGGACCCCTCGACCATCGCCACCGCCATCCGCATCGGCAACCCGGCCTCCTGGAAGTTCGCGCTGGCCGCGCAGGAGGAGTCCGGCGGGTTCATCGACGAGGTGACGGACCGTGAGATCCTGCGCGCCTACCGGCTGTTGGCCGCTCAGGAGGGTGTCTTCGTGGAGCCCGCCTCGGCCGCGTCGGTGGCCGGTCTGCTGAAGGCCGCCGAGCAGGGCAAGGTCGACCCGGGCCAGAAGATCGTGTGCACGGTCACCGGCAACGGCCTCAAGGACCCCGACTGGGCCGTCGCCGGCGCTCCGCAGCCGGTCACCGTCCCGGTCGACGCGGCGACGGCGGCCGAGCGTCTCGGGCTGGCCTGAGGCGGAATCCCGGGTTCGACCGGGGAATCCCCGTAAGGGGTGCACAGGGGGCTTACGACACGCATCGTGCGCCTCCTGTGCGCCCTATGTCGCCACAGAACCTTCCTTCGATAGGCTGTACCGAACCCGCCCGCTGCATATGCCTGAACGCATGGCAGGGAGCCGCGTAGTCTCCGCGGCCTGAGGGTCTCCACGTACCTATCGAACGTCTTCGACAATCACGCAGCTCAAGGAGAGTCATCGAGAGATGGCCGGTCCCGCCTTCCGCGCCGCCGCCGTCCGGGTGCGCGTCCCCGCCACCAGCGCCAACCTCGGCCCGGGCTTCGACACCCTGGGCCTCTCGCTGGG
Source organism: Streptomyces sp. NPDC057253 (assembly GCF_042669125.1). NCBI lineage: Bacteria > Bacillati > Actinomycetota > Actinomycetes > Kitasatosporales > Streptomycetaceae > Streptomyces > Streptomyces sp. NPDC057253. The sequence continues at coordinate 26,261 of NZ_JBHUXV010000037.1, forward strand.
GCTCTACGACGACGTCGTCGTCCGGGTGGCCGACTCCGGGCTGCACATCGACATCGCGGGGGAGGGGAGCGAGACGCTCCCGCGTGACGAAAACCACCTTCTCGTACGCTCCCTGCGCACCGCCTTCGATCTGCTGGGCGGCCAGCCGCGCGGCCTGGAGATCGTCTGCGCCAACCGCATCCCGCACGGACGGGGCCTCGGCTCCTCCTCGGCCGCCATCTGCGCCGGAATCGTCGCCGCGCGTGCCGTGACCATAGGCGGCGAGGCCCGCCTCGACGACACCGCGCTGCTGGAGCTCGCCACCGAGATCGAGGGCCACCCGGACAATGTGGCCCCGTGTCTGCTGGGCGGCTTCACGCTCGCCTGGATGGAGGGCGGCGCCGCCCGGGCGATCAGGCTGGAGCCCCACGATTCCATCGTTCCGGTGGTTTTCGTGCCCGGGAAGCCGGTCCTGACCGAGACCGCGCGCGGACTGCTCCCACGCACCGTGCCGCACGTCGACGCCGCCGCCAACGCGGGCCGTGCCGCGCTGCTCGTCGAGGCCCTCACCCGGCGCCCCGAGCTGCTGCTGCCGGCCACCGAGGACCGTCTCCACCAGGAGTACCGCGCTCCCGCCATGCCGGAGAGCGCCGCACTGGTGGAGCGGCTGCGGGCCGACGGAGTCCCGGCAGTCATCTCAGGAGCGGGCCCGACCGTGCTGGCGCTGGTCGACGCGGACAGCGCCGACAAGGTGGCCCATCTGGCCGGTGAGGGCTGGGCCGCCAACCGGCTCGAACTGGACGACCAGGGGGCGAGCGTGCTCCCGCTCGCGGCCGCCAGTGACATGTGAGATCCGGCGTGTGCCGGATTTCGAGAGGGGGAATGTTTGTTGGATCCGGTAGTGTTAACCTCAAGTCTGCACCCGACCCCACCATGGCGAGGTGCTTCACGTCCCCGTCCGGGACAGACATTCTTCCGGGAGCCTCCCAAGCCGCACTGTGTTTCGTACGACGTACATGGGCAGTACCTCGTACGCGAGCACTGAGCGACTTGCCGGGCACGCTCCGGAACCGGTGCGTCCAAGCCACGTGACACGGACACTCAGTGCCACGGCTCTCGGAAGCGCCGTCACCACATTCCTCCGCCGTTCAGGCGGACCACCGCCCCGGCTCGGTCCACAAGGATGGGACCGACGTCGGACAGCACAAACGGTCGCCGAGCCAGACAGGCCGACGTCCGCTCCAGGGAAGGACCCTTCGTGAGCGACACCACCGATCTGATGGGCGCACGTGTCGAGGAGACCGCTGCCGCGCCCGCCACGGACGCCTCCGCGCCTGCCACCGGTGCCGGCTCCCGGCGGCGCCGCGGTACCGGCCTCGACGGCATGGTGCTGGCCGAGCTGCAGCAGGTCGCATCCGGCCTCGGCATCAGGGGCACCGCGCGTATGCGCAAGAGCCAGCTGATCGAGGTCATCAAGGAGGCGCAGGCGGGAGGTGGTGCCCCGGCCAAGGCCGAGACCGCCGCCGAGACCAAGCCGAAGCGCCGCGCCACCTCCAAGGCTCGTACCGGCGAGGCCGCCGAGAAGAAGGCGGAGGCGAAGGCCGAGGCCCCCGCCGAGCAGGCCGTGGCCCAGCAGCAGATCGAGATTCCCGGCCAGCCGGCCGCCGAGCGCGGGGCGGACGACGCTCCCGCCGAGCGCCGTCGCCGCCGCGCGACCGCCGAGGCCGGCGCCCCCGCGGGCAGCACCGACACGATCGTGGCCGAGGCGAAGACCGAGCCCAAGGCCGAGACGCCCGCACCGGCGCAGCAGCAGGCCGACGCGGGTGACGGCGAGGGCCGTGGCCGCCGCGACCGCCGTGACCGCGGCCGGGACCGCGGGGAGCGCGGCGACCGCCAGGACCGTCAGGACCGCGGTGACCGTCGCAAGAGCGACGACCAGCAGGGCCAGGGCGGTCAGCGCCAGCAGCAGAACCAGCAGCAGGGCGGCCGTCCGGACCGCCAGCAGCGTGACAACGGCCCGCAGGACGACGACGACTTCGAGGGCGGCCGCCGCGGCCGTCGGGGCCGTTACCGGGACCGTCGTGGCCGTCGCGGCCGTGACGAGATCGGTGGCGCGGGCGAGCCGCAGATCAACGAGGACGACGTCCTGATCCCGGTCGCGGGCATCCTGGACATCCTCGACAACTACGCCTTCATCCGTACGTCGGGCTACCTGCCCGGGCCGAACGACGTGTACGTCTCCCTCGCCCAGGTCCGCAAGAACGGCCTGCGCAAGGGCGACCACATCACCGGCGCGGTCCGTCAGCCCAAGGAAGGCGAGCGGCGCGAGAAGTTCAACGCGCTGGTGCGGCTGGACTCCGTCAACGGCATGGCGCCCGAACACGGCCGCGGCCGCCCGGAGTTCAACAAGCTCACCCCGCTGTACCCGCAGGACCGCCTCCGTCTGGAGACGGACCCGGGCGTGCTCACCACCCGCATCATCGACCTCGTGTCGCCGATCGGTAAGGGCCAGCGCGGTCTGATCGTGGCCCCGCCGAAGACCGGCAAGACCATGATCATGCAGGCGATCGCCAACGCGATCACGCACAACAACCCCGAGTGCCACCTGATGGTCGTCCTGGTCGACGAGCGTCCGGAAGAGGTCACCGACATGCAGCGGTCGGTCAAGGGCGAGGTCATCTCCTCGACCTTCGACCGCCCGGCCGAGGACCACACCACGGTCGCCGAGCTCGCCATCGAGCGCGCCAAGCGTCTGGTGGAGCTGGGCCACGACGTCGTCGTGCTGCTCGACTCGATCACGCGTCTGGGCCGTGCGTACAACCTCGCCGCGCCCGCCTCCGGCCGCATCCTGTCCGGTGGTGTCGACTCGACCGCCCTGTACCCGCCGAAGCGCTTCTTCGGTGCGGCCCGCAACATCGAGGACGGCGGCTCGCTGACCATCCTCGCCACCGCGCTGGTGGACACCGGGTCCCGCATGGACGAGGTGATCTTCGAGGAGTTCAAGGGCACCGGCAACGCCGAGCTCAAGCTCGACCGCAAGCTCGCCGACAAGCGGATCTTCCCCGCGGTGGACGTCGACGCGTCCGGCACCCGTAAGGAAGAGATCCTGCTCGCCCCCGACGAGCTCGCGATCGTATGGAAGCTGCGCCGGGTGCTGCACGCCCTCGACCAGCAGCAGGCGGTCGAGCTGCTTCTCGACAAGATGAAGCAGACGAAGTCGAACGCCGAGTTCCTCATGCAGATCCAGAAGACGACGCCCACCCCCGGCAACGGTGACTGAGCGAAGTCTCTGAAAGGGCCGTCCCCCGTTTCGGGGGGCGGCCCTTTTTGGTCTGTCCTGGCGGGATACGATCACGCTCTTCGGTCGCGTTCGCGGTTTCCGAACTTCTGATCCCTAGGGGGGACTTGCATGGGCATATCCATGTCCGGAGGTGCCGGTCGGCACAGACGGCGGCTGTGGATCGCGCTGCCCGTCGCCGTGGCCACCGCGCTGCTGGCCGGCTCGGCGAACGCCGCCACCGTGGCACCCGCCCCGAAGCCGCCGGTCAAGGCCGTCTCCGCCGCGCCCTCGCAGGCCGAGCTGAAGAAGCGGCTGGTGGCCGCCGTGGCCGCCGACGACGGCTCCGGCGCGGTCGTCCGCCCGTCGAGGTCGACGGCGAGCAGCCCGGCCGTCGACGGCACCGTCTCGCCGATGATCATCGGCGGCTCCACGACCACGATCTCCTCGGCGCCCTGGATGGCCCAGCTCTGGTACGTCGACGACCAGGGCACCACGGACACCAGCGACGACACCGGCTTCTTCTGCGGCGGTACCGTCATCGCGCCGACGAAGATCCTCACCGCCGCGCACTGCGTCAAGGGCGCGAACTGGGCCAAGGGCGGTGTCGTGATCACCGGGGCCACCCAGCTGCTCTCCGAGGACGGGGACGTGCACGGCGGTACGGCCACGGGCGTGCTGCGCCAGTGGTACCACCCGTCGTACAACGAGGACACCATCGACAACGACATCGCGGTCCTGACCCTGGCGGCCCCCGTCAAGGCCACCCCGATCCGCATGACGACGTCGACCGACACCGGCTCCTACGACCCCGCCACCACCGGCGCCAAGACCGCCAAGGTCTACGGCTGGGGCCGTACCAGCTCCACCAACGACAACGTCTCCCAGACGCTGAAGACGGCCACGCTGCCCATCAAGTCGGACGCGACCTGCGCCGCGGCCTACGGCTCCTGGTTCATCAAGGGGCACATGACCTGCGCGGGCCCGCCCGCCAGCGGCAGCGACTCCGGTACGACCGCCATCTGCAGCGGCGACTCCGGCGGCCCGCTCGTCGTGAACGGCCGGATCGTCGGCGTGGTCTCCTGGAACGTGACCGACTGCGTGGCCAAGGGTGCCTACAGCGTCTTCACCAAGGTCAGCAAGTACGTCGGCGCGGCCTACCCGCGCATCGACGACACCAACCTGAGCTTCGACCACAAGGCCGACCTGTGGGTGCGCAAGTCCTCCACCAAGGTCGGCTACGAGCTGGACTCCAAGGGCACCACCCTCGCCGCCCCGCAGTCCTGGGGCGACTGGAACGGCGTGAACCTGGTCCGGCAGACCGACCTGAACCGGGACGGCTACCAGGACCTCCTGTACCGCGTCTCGGCCACCGGTGACGTGTACTGGCTGCGGTTCGTCCCGTCGGACACCGGCGGCGCCTGGGCCGACCCGAAGAAGGTCTTCACCGACTGGCGGACCCGCACCCGGATCGTCACCCCCGGCGATGTCACCGGCGACTACAAGCCCGACCTGCTCTCCGTCGACTCCGCGGGCGTCCTGTGGATCTACCCCGGCAAGGGCGACGGCAGCTTCGCCGCCCGGGTCAGGGTCGGCGGCGGCTGGAGCCAGTACAACCAGCTGCTGGGCCACGGCGACTTCACCGGCGACGGCAAGGCGGACCTGCTGGCCCGCAACAAGAGCACCGGCGACCTCTACCTGTACAAGGGCACCGGCAAGTCCGGCACCGGCGTCTTCGCGGCCCGGGTCAAGGTGCGCAGCAACTGGAGCGGCTACAACGCCTTCGACGCCGTCGGTGACATCACCGGCGACGGCAGGGCCGACCTCGTCGCCCGCACCGCCGGCGGCACGCTCTACCTCTACAAGGGCACCGGCAAGGCCACCAGCGAGATCTTTGCCACAAGGGTCACCGTTGGTACCGGTTTCCAGCAGTACGACATCTTTGGCTGAAACCGCTGGTGAGCAAGGCTCACTCTGAGGTTCTGGTGACGCCCTGTGACCGCCGCTGCGCGTGGTGGTCACAGGGCGTTGTGCAACCCTTTCTCGAGTTTCGCCGTCTGACCAGGCGGAGCGACGATGGTGCGGTACGGGTCTTCTGGTGACCACGTCTGACCCTGAAAGCAGGGGGTAACCGACCGGACGAGATGCGAGGAGCACATGTCAGCCGAGAGCACGCCGACACCCGGGACGCCGGGCGGCAAGGGACGTCGCCGCAAACCCCGCAGCAAGAAGCACAAAGGGCTGCTGATCACGGCCTGGGTCGCCGCGGGGATCGTCGTGCTGGGCGGCACCGGCGCCGGCTACCTGTACTTCAAGCTCAACGGCAACATCAAGAGCGTCGACATCGACCAGGTCCTCGGCAGCGCCCGGCCCACGAAGGTCGACAACGGCTCCGAGAACATCCTCGTCCTCGGTTCGGACACCCGCTCCGGCTCCAACAAGAAGCTCGGCGGCGGCACCGACGACGGCAGCGCCCGCTCCGACACCGCGATGGTCGTGCACGTCTACAAGGGCCACAAGAAGGCCAGCGTGGTCTCGATACCGCGCGACACCCTGATCGACCGCCCCGAGTGCACCGACACCGAGGGCGGGACGCACGAACCGGCCAAGGGCGTCATGTTCAACTCGGCCTATACCACCGGTGGCGCGGCCTGCGCGGTCAAGACGGTCGAGTCCATGACCGGCATCCGCATGGACCACTACCTGGAGGTCGACTTCAGCGGCTTCGAGAAGCTGGTCGACGAACTCGGCGGGGTCACGGTCACCACGACCAAGCCCATTAAGGACCCCGACAGCCATCTGAACCTCAAGGCCGGCACCCACGAGCTCACCGGCGCCCAGGCCCTCGGCCTCGTCCGCACCCGGCACGGCGTGGGCGACGGCTCCGACCTCGGCCGCATCCAGCTCCAGCAGGCCTTCATCAAGGCCCTGGTCAAGCAGATCAAGGGCGTCGGCCTCCTGAGCAACCCCAAGAGGCTGTACGACCTCGCGAACACCGCCACCAAGGCCGTCACCACCGACTCCGACCTCGGCTCGGTCAACTCCCTGGTCTCCTTCGCGAGCGGCCTCAAGGGCATCGGCCCGGGGAACATGACCATGGTCACCATGCCGGTCCAGTACGACCCGGCCAACCCGAACCGCGTCCTCGTCCAGGAGACCAAGGCCAAGCAGATCTGGACGGCCCTGGAGAACGACCGGGCGATCCCGAGGTCGGCCACGGAAGGCAACGCGACGGGCCAGGCCAAGGGTGTCGTCACGTCGTAGGAGCCCACTCGCCGGGTGCTGGGAATAGATCGCCGTGACCCCTCGTTTTGGGGGATGCGGCCAGTCCTGGCAGACTGGTACGTCGGCCCCGGTTCACGCTCCCGCAGCCCGCGGTGGCGACCCGGTGCCCTCCCGAAACTAGGAGACACCTTGAAGCGCGACATCCACCCCGAGTACGTCGAGACGCAGGTCAGCTGCACCTGTGGCGCGTCGTTCACCACCCGCAGCACGATCTCCAGCGGCACCATCCGTGCCGAGGTCTGCTCCGAGTGCCACCCGTTCTACACGGGCAAGCAGAAGATCCTCGACACCGGTGGCCGTGTGGCCCGCTTCGAGGCCCGCTTCGGCAAGGCTGCTGCCAAGAAGTAGCGAGCCACCAGCGCCGGTCCACGCCGCACTCCTCGGAGTGCGCCGGGACCGGCGTTTTTGGTCGCACGCCTTCCCCTTTTCATCCGCAGTACAGGAGCCAGAGATGTTCGAGGCCGTCGAGGAACTCCTCGGTGAGCACGCCGACCTGGAGAAGAAGCTCGCCGACCCGTCGGTCTTCGCCGACCAGGCCAACGCGCGCAAGCTGAACAAGCGCTACGCCGAGCTCACCCCGATCGTCGCCACGTACCGCTCCTGGAAGCAGACCGGCGACGACATCGACACGGCTAAGGAACTCGCCGCCGACGACCCCGACTTCGCGGCCGAGGTCAAGGAGCTGGAGCGCACCCGCGAGGAGCTGACGGAGAAGCTCCGGCTGCTGCTCGTGCCCCGGGACCCGTCCGACGACAAGGACGTCATCCTCGAGATCAAGGCCGGTGCCGGCGGTGACGAGTCCGCGCTGTTCGCGGGCGACCTGCTGCGCATGTACCTGCGCTACGCCGAGCGCGTCGGCTGGAAGACCGAGATCATCGACGCCACCGAGTCCGAGCTCGGCGGCTACAAGGACGTCCAGGTCGCCGTGAAGACCAAGGGCGGCCAGGGCGCGACCGAGCCCGGCCAGGGTGTGTGGGCCCGTCTGAAGTACGAGGGCGGGGTGCACCGCGTGCAGCGGGTGCCGGCGACCGAGTCGCAGGGCCGCATCCACACCTCCGCGGCCGGTGTCCTCGTGACCCCCGAGGCCGAGGAGGTCGACGTCGAGATCAACCCCAACGACCTCCGCATCGACGTCTACCGCTCCTCCGGGCCCGGCGGGCAGTCCGTCAACACGACCGACTCCGCCGTGCGCATCACGCACATTCCCACCGGAGTCGTCGCCTCCTGCCAGAACGAGAAGAGCCAGCTGCAGAACAAGGAGCAGGCCTTGCGTATCCTGCGCTCCAGGCTGCTCGCGGCGGCGCAGGAGGAGGCGGAGCGGGAGGCCGCCGACGCCCGGCGCAGCCAGGTCCGCACCGTCGACCGCTCCGAGAAGATCCGCACGTACAACTTCCCGGAGAACCGCATCTCGGACCACCGCGTCGGCTTCAAGGCGTACAACCTGGACCAGGTCCTGGACGGCGACCTCGACGCGGTGATCCAGGCCTGCGTCGACGCGGACTCGGCAGCGAAGCTGGCGGCCGCGTAAGGGGGTTGCCCGATGGTCCGGCCCGAGGGAGGACCCGGCGCCCGGCCGGCCGAGCCGACGGGGCCCGGTGCGCGCGGCCGCAAGGCCGGGGAGGCTGAGACAATCAGCCGCGGCGCGAAGTGCCGGCGGCCCGCGGCGACGGGGCGGGGGGCGTCCGCTCCGGTGCCGCGTGCCAGGGCCGGCGACCGCGGCGCGTCCCGTCGGGCGTCCCCTTAAGGTACCTACGCACGACCGAGTACGACACGGAGGACTTGCGTGAACCTGCTGCTCGCAGAGGTGGCTCAGGCCACCCAGCGGCTGGCCGACGCCGGCGTGCCCTCGCCGCGCAACGACGCGGAGGAGCTCGCCGCGTTCGTGCACGGCGTGAAGCGGGGCGAGCTGCACTCCGTGAAGGACGCGGACTTCGACGCCCGCTACTGGGAGACCATCGCGCGCCGGGAACAGCGCGAGCCGCTCCAGCACATCACCGGCCTCGCCTACTTCCGCTACCTCGAACTCCAGGTGGGCCCCGGGGTGTTCGTGCCCCGGCCCGAGACCGAGTCCGTGGTCGGCTGGGCCATAGACGCCGTGCGCGCGATGGACGTCGTCGAGCCGTGCATCGTCGACCTGTGCACCGGCTCCGGCGCCATCGCGCTCGCCCTCGCCCAGGAGGTCCCGCGCTCCCGCGTGCACGCCGTGGAGCTGTCCGAGGAAGCCCTCCGGTGGACCCGTAAGAACGTCGAGGGGTCCAGGGTCGACCTGCGCCAGGGCAACGCCCTGGACGCCTTCCCGGACCTCGACGGCCATGTCGACCTGGTCATCTCCAACCCGCCCTACATCCCGCTCACCGAGTGGGAGTACGTCGCCCCCGAGGCGCGGGACTACGACCCCGAACTCGCCCTGTTCTCCGGCGAGGACGGCCTCGACCTCATCCGCGGGCTGGAACGCACCGCACACCGGCTCCTGCGCCCCGGCGGTGTCGTCGTCATCGAGCACGCCGACACCCAGGGCGGCCAGGTGCCGTGGATCTTCACCGAGGAGCGGGGCTGGGCCGACGCGGCCGACCACCCGGACCTCAACAACCGCCCCCGGTTCGCGACGGCCCGCAAGGCGATGCCGTGAGCCACTTCCCGAAGACTTCGAAGCAGTACGTGTACGAGGAGGCCCGCTAGATATGGCACGGCGATACGACACCAACGACGCGACCGACCGCACGACCGGTCTGCGCGAAGCCGCGTCCGCCGTCCGCCGTGGCGAGCTCGTGGTCCTCCCGACCGACACGGTGTACGGCATCGGCGCCGACGCGTTCTCCTCCGAGGCCGTCTCCGACCTCCTGGAGGCCAAGGGCCGGGGCCGCAACATGCCCACCCCCGTGCTGATCGGCTCCCCGAACACCCTCCACGGCCTCGTCACGGACTTCTCCGAGCTGGCCTGGGAGCTGGTCGACGCCTTCTGGCCGGGCGCGCTCACGCTCGTCGCCAAGCACCAGCCGTCCCTCCAGTGGGACCTGGGCGACACCCGGGGCACGGTTGCCGTGCGCATGCCCCTGCACCCGGTCGCCATCGAGCTGCTGACCGAGGTCGGCCCCATGGCGGTCTCCTCCGCCAACCTGACCGGTCACCCGGCGCCCGAGGACTGCGACGCCGCGCAGGAGATGCTCGGCGACTCGGTCTCCGTCTACCTCGACGGCGGCCCGACCCCGGGCAACGTCCCGTCCTCGATCGTCGACGTCACCCGTGAGGTGCCCCTGCTGCTGCGCGCGGGCGCGATCTCCGCGGACGAGCTCAGGAAGGTCGTACCCGACCTCGAGGTGGCGAATTGACGGCCCCTGACGCGGGGCGTGGCATATGGGACGGGGAAGAGACGCGGACCTTCACGGGGCTCCCGCGGGACAGCTTCCGCATCCTCCACGTCAGCACCGGCAACGTGTGCCGCTCGCCGATCACCGAGCGGCTGACCCGGCATGCCCTGGCGGACCGGCTCGGCGACCCGCTGTGGGGCGGGCTGATCGTGGAGAGCGCGGGGACCTGGGGGCACGAGGGCGCGCCCATGGAGGCCAACGCGGAGGCGGTGCTGGCCGAGTTCGGCGCGGACGCCTCCGGCTTCACCGGGCGTGAGCTCCTCGACGAGCACGTCATCATGGCCGACCTGGTCCTGACCGCCACCCGCGACCACCGCCAGCAGGTCATCTCGATGGGCCACTCGGCGGGCCTGCGCACCTTCACGCTGAAGGAGTTCACCCGCCTGGTGAAGGCGATCGACCCGGCGACCCTGCCGCCCCTGGAGGAGGGCCTGGTGATCCGCGCACGCGCCCTGGTCCGCGCGGCGGCGGCTCTACGCGGGTGGCTCCTGGCCCCCACCGCCGAGGCCGACGAGGTCTTCGACCCCTACGGCGCCCCCCTGACCTTCTTCCGCTCGATCGGCGACGAGATAAACGAGGCCCTGGACCCGGTGGTGACCGCGCTGACGGGGGTGCGGGCGAGGGCTTGAGCGCCGACTGACGTGCCACGATCCACCGCCGCGCGGCGTGCGGGCGCGTCGTGGCTGGTCACGCGTACCCGGCGGAGCCGCACATCGGCACAGTCCCGCGCCCTCCGGGGAGCTGTGCGCACCCGTGAGTACCAACGACCGCGCGTCTCACCTGCCCCCGGGCCTACATTGGGGTGTACGTCATCGTCGACGCCCCGGAGTCCACCATGTCGGTCACCCATGCGCCCCGCACCGCCGACGTCCTCGCGCGGCAGGACCCCGAGCTGGCCGAGATCCTGCTCGGGGAGCTCGACCGGCAGTCGTCGACGCTCCAGTTGATCGCGGCCGAGAACTTCTGCTCGCCCGCCGTGCTGGCCGCGCTCGGCTCGCCGCTGGCCAACAAGTACGCCGAGGGCTACCCCGGCGCCCGGCACCACGGCGGCTGCGAGATCGTCGACGTCGCCGAGCGGCTCGCGGTCGAGCGGGCCAAGTCCCTGTTCGGCGCCGAACACGCCAACGTCCAGGCCCATTCCGGCTCTTCGGCGGTCCTCGCCGCCTACGCGGCCCTGCTGCGCCCCGGCGACACCGTCCTCGCCCTGGGCCTGCCCTACGGCGGCCACCTCACCCACGGCTCGCCCGCCAACTTCTCGGGCCGCTGGTTCGACTTCGTCCCCTACGGCGTCGACGCGGAGACCGGGATCATCGACCACGAGCAGGTGCGCACGCTCGCCCTGAGCCACCGCCCCAAGGCGATCGTCTGCGGTTCCATCGCCTACCCCCGGCACATCGACTACGCCTTCTTCCGCGCGGTCGCCGACGAGGTGGGCGCGTATCTCATCGCCGACGCCGCCCACCCCATCGGGCTCGTCGCCGGGGGAGCGGCGCCCAGTCCGGTGCCGTACGCCGACATCGTCTGCGCCACCACCCACAAGGTGCTGCGCGGGCCCCGCGGCGGGATGCTCCTGTGCGGGAGCGAGCTGGCCGAGCGGGTCGACCGGGCCGTCTTCCCGTTCACGCAGGGCGGCGCGCAGATGCACACCATCGCCGCGAAGGCGGTCGCGTTCGGCGAGGCGGCAACACCGGCGTTCGCCGCGTACACCCATCAGGTGGTCGCCAACGCGCGCGTGCTGGCGGCCGGGCTCGCGGGTGAGGGGTTCGTGGTCACCACGGGCGGGACCGACACCCATCTCGTGACGGCCGATCCGGCGCCCCTCGGCGTCGACGGACGGACCGCCCGGGGACGGCTGGCGGCCGCGGGCATGGTGCTCGACTGCTGTGCGCTACCTCACGCCGACAGCCGCGGACTGCGGCTCGGCACGGCCGCCGTCACCACCCAGGGCATGGGCGAGAAGGAGATGGCGAGGATCGCCGCCCTGCTCGCGGGGGTGGTGCGCGGGAGGACCGAGAGCGCCACGGCTCGTGAAGAAGTCCGGGACCTGGTCGACGGATTTCCGCCGTATCCCGGCTGAGCGGGGGTATTCGCACCTGCGTGCACAGCCACACGTGCAACCATCTTCGCTACCCGGAAGTCCACAACCATATGCGTCCGTCGCTAGGGTGTGGTGCTGAGATGGCCAGCGAGACCTGTGGGGAAGCCCGTGCGTGAATACCTGCTGACGCTCTGCATCACGGCCGCGGTGACGTATCTGCTGACAGGGCCGGTACGGAAGTTCGCGATCGTGGCCGGGGCGATGCCGGAGATCAGGGCCCGTGACGTGCACCGGGAACCGACTCCGCGGCTCGGCGGTATCGCCATGTTCTTCGGACTGTGCGCGGGGCTGCTGGTCGCCGACCACCTGACCAACCTCAACGAGGTCTTCGCCAAGTCGAACGAGCCCCGGGCGCTGCTCAGCGGAGCCGCGCTGATCTGGCTGATCGGTGTGCTGGACGACAAGTTCGAGATCGACGCCCTCATCAAGCTCGGCGGCCAGATGATCGCCGCCGGCGTGATGGTCATGCAGGGTCTGACGATCCTGTGGCTGCCGGTCCCGGGCGTCGGCTCGGTCGCGCTGACCCAGTGGCAGGGCACCCTGCTGACGGTCGCCCTGGTCGTCATCACCATCAACGCGGTGAACTTCGTGGACGGTCTCGACGGCCTGGCCTCCGGCATGGTCTGCATCGCCGCCGGCGCGTTCTTCCTGTACGCCTACCGCATCTGGTACTCGTACGGCATCGAGGCGGCCGCCCCGGCCACGCTGTTCTCGGCGATCCTGATGGGCATGTGCCTGGGCTTCCTGCCGCACAACATGCACCCGGCGCGGATCTTCATGGGCGACTCCGGCTCGATGCTCATCGGCCTGGTGCTGGCCGCGGGCGCGATCTCCATCACCGGGCAGATCGACCCGGACGCGCTGAAGCTGTTCGCCGGGTCGGAGAAGGCGGCCGTGCACCAGACGGTCCCCGTCTACATCCCGCTGCTGCTGCCGCTGAGCATCATCGCGGTGCCGGCCGCCGACCTGATCTCGGCGATCGTGCGCCGCACCTGGCGCGGTCAGTCGCCGTTCGCCGCCGACCGCGGCCATCTGCACCACCGGCTCCTGGAGATCGGGCACTCGCACAGCCGGGCGGTGTGGATCATGTACTTCTGGTCGGCGCTGATCGCGTTCGGCTCGCTCGCCTACTCGGTGAACTCCGCGTCCATGTGGATCGTGCTCGGTGTGGTGTTCCTCAGCGCGATCGGGCTCGTCCTGCTGCTCCTGCCGCGCTTCACCCCGCGTGCCCCGATGTGGGCCCAGGCCTTCGTGCCGCCGCGCTACCGCCGCCGCAGGCGGCCCGTGGTCGCGGAGCCCGTGGAGGTGGAGCAGCGCACCCCGGTCGCCGTGGGAGTGGCGGGTGTCAACGGCGCGACCGCTCTGGGGGCTCGTTCACGGGTGCCGGAGAGGCGTAAGGCCGAGACGTCGAGCTGACGCCCAAGGTAAGAATCTGACTAAAGCATTGCCAACACGTGGGAGTTCGGCAGGGTGGCAAACCGCCCCTATATCAGACAAGTCGACCGTGTTCCTGCACGGACGCGCGCCTTCACTCTCATGTGTGACAGCTGGCACACCTTCTAGGTAAAGACCGCATCAAATAGTTTGTGATACGGTTCACGAGAACCCGGGACAGAGCCGAAGGACCGTAGTGCGACGGTCCCTTGGCGTGAGGGTCACTCTCAGCCCGGTACTACGCTCGTCCATGACGACACCTGCCCCCCTTTGAAAGCGGAGTTGCCGCCATGCCGTCCAACGACGTCCGGATCCTGGCCCAGGCCGCCGTGCCCACGGCTGCCGTCGGCGCTGTCGCCGCCGTCGTCAGTGGTGTGGTCGCCGGTGGCAAGGGTGCGATCGGGGCGGGTGTGGCGACGCTGGTCGTCATCCTCTTCATGGGAATCGGCCTCTACGTCCTGCAGCGCACTGCCAAATCGCTTCCGCACCTGTTCCAGGCGATGGGCCTGATGCTCTACGCGGCTCAGATCCTGCTGCTGTTCGTCTTCCTGGCCGCGTTCAAGAACACCACGCTGTTCCACCCCAAGGCTTTCGCTCTCACGCTCGTCGTCGGCACCCTGACCTGGATCGCCGCACAGACACGCGCCCACATGAAGTCCAAGATCCTCTACGTCGAACCCGATTCGGGCAGCAAGCCCGAAAAAACGGGGCACTCGTCGTGAGAGGTAGGGCCGGGATAAATGCGACTGAGAGACCCTGCTATCGTCCGGTGCCAACTGCGGCATCGCGGGCGCGGGCATCCGAGCTGACGCCTGCTCGAACGCGAGGCTCGATGCCCCCCGGCCGCCCCCACATCCGTTCCACCAGTCCCGTGCCGAACCGCGGCCTACCGCCGCGCCGACACAACGAGGTTGCCGTACCCATGCGCCACGATGAAGGAGCCCGCGGTGAGTGCTGACCCGACGCTCGCCTTCGAGACCGACTGCCACCTGTTCGACGGGTGTGGCTTCCCGGCTCCCGGCCTGCACTCGTTCATGTTCGAGCCCCTCTGGGGCGACGCCGACGGCAACGGCTTCTACTTCAACAAGCCGATGCTGCTGGCCCTGCTCGGCTCGATCATCATCGTGGGCTTCTTCTGGGCCGCGTTCGCCCGCCCGAAGGTCGTCCCCGGCAAGCTCCAGATGATCGCCGAGGCCGGCTACGACTTCGTCCGCCGCGGTGTCGTCTACGAGACGATCGGCAAGAAGGAGGGCGAGAAGTACGTACCGCTCGCCGTCTCGCTGTTCTTCTTCATCTGGATGCTCAACCTCTGGTCGATCGTCCCCGTCGCCTCCTTCCCGGTGACGTCGATCATCGCCTACCCGGCCATCCTCGCCGCGATCGTCTACGTCACCTGGGTCTCGCTGACCTTCAAGCGGCACGGTTTCGTCGGCGCCTTCAAGAACTTCACGGGCTACGACAAGTCGCTGGGCGCCGTGCTCCCGCTGTCGATGACGATCGAGCTCGCCTCGAACCTGCTGGTGCGTCCCTTCACGCACGCGGTGCGACTCTTCGCGAACATGTTCGCCGGTCACACCCTGCTGCTGCTCTTCACGATCGCCAGCTGGTACATGCTGAACGGCATCGGCATCGCGTACTCCGCCGTCTCGTTCGTGATGGTCATCGTGATGACCGCCTTCGAGCTTTTCATCCAGGCGGTTCAGGCGTACGTCTTCGTCCTCCTGACCTGCACCTTCATCCAGGGCGCGCTCGCCGAGCACCACTGAGCACCGCCCCCCGCCACACCCCCAGAGACATCCGGTGGCCAACCCCCACCGGTCACTGAAAGAGAAGGAAGAACCGGCATGTCCGCTCTCCAGACCCTCGCTGCGGTCGACGGCAACCTCGGCTCCATCGGTTACGGCCTCGCCGCGATCGGCCCGGGCGTCGGCGTCGGCATCATCTTCGGCAACGGCACCCAGGCTCTCGCCCGCCAGCCCGAGGCGGCCGGCCTCATCCGCGGCAACCAGATCCTCGGCTTCGCGTTCTGTGAGGCGCTGGCCCTCATCGGCCTCGTCATGCCGTTCGTCTACTAAGACGAACCACGACGACAGCCCCATTCGACGAAAGGCACTGATGTGAACCACGCACTGGTTCAGCTGGCGGCCGAGGCGGAGAAGGAGAATCCCCTCATTCCGCCGTGGCCGGAGCTCGTCATCGGCCTGATCGCCTTCGTCATCGTCTTCGGCTTCCTCGCCAAGAAGCTCCTCCCGACCATCAACAAGGTTCTGGAAGAGCGTCGCGAGGCCATCGAGGGCGGTATCGAGAAGGCCGAGGCCGCTCAGACCGAGGCCCAGAGCGTCCTTGAGCAGTACAAGGCACAGCTCGCCGAGGCCCGCCACGAGGCCGCGCGCCTGCGCCAGGAGGCTCAGGAGCAGGGCGCCACGCTCATCGCCGAGATGCGCGCGGAAGGCCAGCGGCAGCGCGAGGAGATCGTCGCCGCCGGTCACGCGCAGATCGAGGCCGACCGCAAGGCCGCCGCGTCCGCGCTGCGCCAGGACGTCGGCAAGCTCGCCACCGACCTGGCCGGCAAGCTCGTCGGCGAGTCCCTCGAGGACCACGCCCGGCAGAGCCGCGTGATCGACCGTTTCCTTGAGGACCTTGAGGAGAAGGCCGAGGCCGCGCGATGAACGGAGCGAGCCGCGAGGCCCTGGCAGCCGCACGCGAGCGTCTCGACGCGCTGACGGACTCGACGTCCGTGGACGCCGGCTCGCTCGCCGACGAGCTGGCCGCCGTCACCGCGCTGCTCGACCGCGAGGTGTCGCTGCGTCGGGTCCTGACCGACCCGGCGCAGCCCGGCGAGGCCAAGGCCGAACTGGCCCAGCGTCTGATCGGTACGCAGGTCGGCAGCGCCACCGCCGACCTGGTGGCCGGCATGGTGCGCTCCCGCTGGTCGCAGTCGCGCGACCTGGTGGACGCGCTGGAGGAGCTGGCGAACATCGCCGACCTCACCGCCGCGCAGCAGCGGGGCACGCTCGACAACGTCGAGGACGAGCTGTTCCGGTTCGGCCGGATCGTCACCTCGAACACCGAGCTGCGCGCCGCGCTCACCAACCGCTCCGCGACGGCCTCGGCCAAGCGCGAGCTGATCGGCGGCCTGCTCGGCGGCCGCGCCGACGCCGTCACCGTGCGTCTGGTGACGCGCCTTGTGACCGCGCCCCGGGGACGTAGCCTGGAGTCGGGACTGGAGTCCCTGTCCAAGCTCGCCGCCGAGCGCCGGGACCGCATGGTGGCCGTCGTCACCTCGGCGGTACCGCTGAGCGACCGGCAGAAGCAGCGCCTGGGCGGTGCCCTGGCCAAGCTCTACGGCCGCCAGATGCACCTCAACCTGGACGTGGACCCCGAGGTCCTCGGCGGGATCCGGGTGCAGGTCGGTGACGAGGTCATCAACGGCTCGATCGCGGACCGCATCGAGGACGCCGGCCGCCGCGTGGCGGGCTAGCAGCAACTTCATAGCAGTACGTACGGACGACGGCCCTGGTTGGGCCGTACATGAAGAATCCTGGGGGTCGCCCCCAGACCCCCAAAGTGAAACTTCGGGCCCAACAAGGAGAGCAGGGAACCCAGATGGCGGAGCTCACGATCCGGCCGGAGGAGATCCGGGACGCGCTGGAGAACTTCGTCCAGTCGTACAAGCCGGACGCGGCCTCGCGCGAGGAGGTCGGTACGGTCACCCTTGCCGGCGACGGCATCGCGAAGGTCGAGGGCCTTCCCTCGGCCATGGCCAACGAACTGCTGAAGTTCGAGGACGGCACCCTCGGCCTCGCGCTCAACCTGGAAGAGCGCGAGATCGGCGCCATCGTCCTCGGTGAGTTCAGCGGCATCGAGGAGGGTCAGCCGGTCTCCCGTACCGGTGAGGTCCTCTCCGTGGCCGTCGGCGAGGGCTACCTCGGCCGCGTCGTCGACCCGCTCGGCAACCCGATCGACGGCCTCGGCGAGATCGAGACCAGCAGCCGTCGCGCCCTTGAGCTGCAGGCTCCGGGCGTCATGGCCCGTAAGTCGGTGCACGAGCCGATGGAGACCGGCTACAAGGCCGTCGACGCGATGACCCCGATCGGCCGCGGCCAGCGTCAGCTGATCATCGGTGACCGTCAGACCGGCAAGACCGCCCTGGCCGTCGACACGATCATCAACCAGCGGGACAACTGGCGCTCCGGCGACCCGAAGAAGCAGGTCCGCTGCGTCTACGTCGCCATCGGCCAGAAGGGCTCGACCATCGCCTCCGTGCGTGGCGCCCTCGAAGAGGCCGGCGCGCTGGAGTACACGACCATCGTCGCCGCCCCGGCGTCCGACCCGGCCGGCTTCAAGTACCTGGCGCCGTACACCGGTTCGGCCATCGGTCAGCAGTGGATGTACGAGGGCAAGCACGTCCTCATCATCTTCGACGACCTCTCGAAGCAGGCCGACGCCTACCGCGCCGTGTCCCTGCTGCTCCGTCGTCCGCCGGGGCGTGAGGCCTACCCGGGTGACGTCTTCTACCTGCACTCCCGTCTGCTGGAGCGCTGCGCGAAGCTCTCCGACGAGCTGGGCGCCGGTTCGATGACCGGTCTGCCGATCGTCGAGACGAAGGCCAACGACGTCTCGGCGTTCATCCCGACCAACGTCATCTCCATCACCGACGGCCAGTGCTTCCTGGAGTCGGACCTTTTCAACGCCGGTCAGCGCCCCGCGCTGAACGTCGGTATCTCCGTCTCCCGAGTCGGTGGTTCCGCGCAGCACAAGGCGATGAAGCAGGTCTCGGGCCGTCTGCGTCTGGACCTCGCCCAGTACCGTGAGCTGGAGGCGTTCGCCGCCTTCGGTTCCGACCTGGACGCCGCGTCGAAGGCCCAGCTGGAGCGCGGTCAGCGTCTGGTCGAGCTGCTCAAGCAGCCGCAGTACCAGCCGATGGCCACCGAGGACCAGGTCGTCTCCGTGTGGGCCGCCACCACCGGCAAGATGGACGACGTCCTGGTGGGCGACATCCGCCGCTTCGAGACGGAGCTCCTGGACTACCTGCACCGCAAGGAGCAGGGCCTCATGACCTCCATCAAGGAGGGCGGCAAGATGTCGGACGACACGCTCACCGCCATCGCCGACGGCATCGCGGACTTCAAGAAGCAGTTCGAGACCTCGGACGGCAAGCTTCTCGGCGAAGACGCGCCGGCCGCCACGGCCAAGTGACGACGGAAGGGACCTGACTCATGGGAGCCCAGCTCCGGGTCTACAAGCGTCGCATCCGATCCGTCACCGCGACCAAGAAGATCACCAAGGCGATGGAGATGATCGCCGCCTCGCGCGTCGTCAAGGCGCAGCGCAAGGTGGCGGCCTCCACGCCGTACGCGCAGGAACTGACGCGTGCGGTCACGGCGGTCGGTACCGGCTCCAACACGAAGCACCCGCTGACCACGCAGGCCGAGACGGTCGTGCGGTCCGCGGTGCTGCTCCTGTCGAGCGACCGCGGTCTCGCGGGTGCCTTCAACTCCAACGCCATCAAGGTCGCGGAGCGGCTGACGGAGCGTCTTGAGGCCGAGGGCAAGGAGGTCGACACGTACATCGTCGGCCGCCGCGGTCTGGCCCACTACAACTTCCGCGAGCGCAAGGTCGTGGAGTCGTGGTCGGGCTTCACCGACGAGCCCACCTACGCGGACGCCAAGAAGGTCGCGGCTCCGCTGATCGAGGCCATCGAGAAGGACACGGCCGAGGGCGGCGTGGACGAACTCCACATCGTTTTCACCGAGTTCGTCTCGATGATGACGCAGACGGCGCTCGACGACCGACTGCTTCCGCTCAGCCTCGAAGAGGTGGCCAAGGACGCCCCCAAGGGCGAGATCCTTCCGCTCTACGACTTCGAGCCCTCGGCGGAGGACGTCCTCGACGCCCTGCTGCCGCGGTACGTCGAGAGCCGTATCTACAACGCGCTGCTTCAGTCGGCCGCTTCCAAGCACGCCGCCACGCGCCGCGCGATGAAGTCGGCCACCGACAACGCGGGAGACCTGATCACCAGCCTCTCCCGACTTGCCAACGCGGCCCGCCAGGCCGAAATCACCCAGGAAATCAGCGAGATCGTCGGTGGCTCCGCAGCCCTGGCCGACGCGACCGCGGGGAGTGACAGGTAATGACGACGACAGTTGAGACGGCCGTTGCCACGGGCCGCGTCGCCCGGGTCATCGGCCCGGTCGTCGACGTGGAATTCCCCGTCGACGCCATGCCCGACATCTACAACGCCCTTCACGTCGAGGTGGCCGACCCGGCCCAGGACGGCGCGAAGAAGACGCTGACCCTGGAGGTCGCCCAGCACCTGGGTGACGGCCTGGTCCGCACGATCTCCATGCAGCCCACCGACGGTCTGGTCCGCCAGGCCCCGGTCACCGACACGGGCACGGGCATCACCGTCCCGGTCGGCGACTTCACCAAGGGCAAGGTGTTCAACACCCTCGGTGAGGTGCTGAACGTCGACGAGAAGTACGAGGGCGAGCGCTGGTCCATCCACCGCAAGGCCCCGAACTTCGACGAGCTCGAGTCGAAGACCGAGATGTTCGAGACCGGCGTCAAGGTCATCGACCTTCTCACCCCGTACGTCAAGGGTGGAAAGATCGGTCTGTTCGGTGGTGCCGGCGTCGGCAAGACGGTGCTCATCCAGGAGATGATCTACCGCGTCGCCAACAACCACGACGGTGTCTCCGTGTTCGCCGGTGTCGGTGAGCGCACCCGTGAGGGCAACGACCTCATCGAGGAGATGGCCGACTCGGGCGTCATCGACAAGACCGCCCTGGTCTTCGGCCAGATGGACGAGCCCCCGGGCACCCGTCTGCGCGTGGCCCTGGCCGGTCTGACCATGGCGGAGTACTTCCGCGATGTGCAGAAGCAGGACGTGCTGTTCTTCATCGACAACATCTTCCGCTTCACCCAGGCCGGTTCCGAGGTCTCGACCCTGCTCGGCCGTATGCCCTCCGCGGTGGGCTACCAGCCGAACCTGGCCGACGAGATGGGTCTCCTCCAGGAGCGCATCACCTCGACCCGTGGTCACTCGATCACCTCGATGCAGGCGATCTACGTCCCCGCGGACGACCTGACCGACCCGGCCCCGGCCACCACCTTCGCCCACCTCGACGCGACGACGGTTCTGTCCCGTCCGATCTCCGAGAAGGGCATCTACCCGGCCGTGGACCCGCTGGACTCCACGTCCCGGATCCTGGACCCGCGCTACATCTCGGCGGACCACTACAACACCGCGATGCGTGTCAAGGGTGTCCTGCAGAAGTACAAGGACCTCCAGGACATCATCGCCATCCTCGGCATCGACGAGCTCGGCGAGGAGGACAAGCTGGTCGTCCAGCGTGCCCGTCGCGTGGAGCGCTTCCTGTCCCAGAACACCCACGTCGCAAAGCAGTTCACCGGCGTCGACGGGTCGGACGTGCCGCTGGACGAGTCGATCGCGGCCTTCAACGCGATCATCGACGGCGACTACGACCACTTCCCGGAGCAGGCGTTCTTCCTGTGCGGTGGCATCGAGGACCTCAAGGCCAACGCCAAGGAGCTGGGCGTCTCCTGAACTCCCTGAGTTCGCTGTGAACCCTGTGGTTCACGCTTGAGGGGGCGGGGCACGTCCCGCCCCCTCTTCCACGCCCACTAGACTTGTAACCAACACCCGGCACAACCGCCGGGTGGTGACCCGAGGAGCCACCTTGGCTGCTGAGCTGCACGTCGCGCTGGTCGCGGCCGACCGAGAGGTCTGGTCCGGCGAGGCCACCCTGGTCGTCGCGCGCACCACGTCCGGCGACATCGGCGTCATGCCCGGTCACCAGCCGCTGCTCGGTGTGCTGGAGTCGGGCCCGGTGACCATCCGTACGAGTGACGGTGGAACGGTCGTCGCCGCGGTGCACGGCGGTTTCATCTCGTTCGCGGACAACAAGCTGTCGCTGCTGGCCGAGATCGCCGAGCTGTCGGACGAGATCGACGTCCAGCGCGCGGAGCGGGAGCTGGAGCGCGCGAAGGCGGAGGGCGACGCCGCCGCCGAGCGCCGCGCGGACGTACGACTGCGCGCGGCGACCTCGCGCTGAACCAGCGCGGAGCCGTATGACGTCACTCAGCCGCGGCCGGCACCGGAGCGATCCGGAGCCGGTCGCGGCTGAGGCAGATCTGGATGTTTTTTCCGTTCCGTTACCTATTTCGACGGTACCTAGGAGACGAGGAGGTCGGTGTCGATGGTCCTCGCTCTGACTGTGTGCGGAATCGTCGTGGCCCTGGTGGTGCTGGGGCTGTTCGTCTTCGGCCTGCGCCGCAGGCTCATCCAGCGCTCCGGCGGCACCTTCGACTGTTCGCTGCGCTGGGACGTCCCGGAGAAGACCGACACCAGCGGCAAGGGCTGGAGCTACGGCGTCGCCCGCTACAACGGCGACCGCGTCGAGTGGTACCGCGTCTTCTCCTACGCCTACCGCCCGCGCCGCGTCCTGGAACGTGCCGCGATCGAGGTGGCGGGCCGCCGCCTGCCCGAGGGCGAGGAGGAGCTGGCGCTGCTCTCCGACGCCGTCATCCTGACCTGTGTGCACCGGGGCACGCGTCTCGAACTCGCCATGAGCGAAGACGCGCTGACCGGTTTCCTCGCGTGGCTGGAGGCAGCCCCGCCCGGTCAGCGCGTCAATGTCGCCTAGCTGTCTTGGCTGATTCCCTTACGACAGCCCGCTGTTGATGGCGGTCACCAGCTCACCGTTGCTGGTGTCGCCGCTGAACTCCCAGAAGAACGCGCCGCCCAGGCCCTGGTTCTTGGCCCAGGTCATCTTGCCGGCGATCGTCGCGGGGGTGTCGTAGGACCACCAGTTGGTGCCGCAGTAGGCGTACGCCGTGCCCGCGATGGTGCCGGTGGCGGGGCAGGAGTTCTTGAGGACCTTGTAGTCCTCGATGCCCGCCTCGTAGGTGCCGGGTGCCGCTCCGGTCGCCGTGCCGCCGGGGGCGGCCTGGGTGACGCCGGTCCAGCCGCGGCCGTAGAAGCCGATGCCGAGCAGCAGCTTCTTCGAGGCGACGCCCTTCGACTTCAGCTTGGCGATCGCGTCGGCGGAGTTGAAGCCCGCCTGCGGGATGCCGGCGTACGAGGTGAGCGGCGAGTGCGGGGCGGTCGGGCCCTGCGCGTTGAAGGCGCCGAAGTAGTCGTACGTCATCACGTTGTACCAGTCGACGTACTGGGAGGCGCCGCCGTAGTCCGCCGCGTCGATCTTGCCGCCGGAGGAGCCGTCGGCGGTGATGGCCGCGGTGACCAGGTAGTTGGAACCGAACGCCGAACGCAGCGCCCCCATCAGGTTCTTGAAGGCGGCGGCCCCGCTGGTGTCGCAGGTCAGACCGCAGGCGTTCGGGTACTCCCAGTCGATGTCGATGCCGTCGAAGACGTCCGCCCAGCGCGGGTCCTCCACCACGGCCTTGCAGGAGGCGGCGAAGGCGGCCGGGTTGGCGGCGGCCTGGGCGAAGCCGCCCGAGTAGGTCCAGCCGCCGAAGGAGTACAGCACCTTGATGTGCGGGTACTTGGCCTTCAGCTGGCGCAGCTGGTTGAAGTTGCCGCGCAGCGGCTGGTCCCAGGTGTCGGCGGTGCCGGAGACCGACTGGTCGGCGGTGTACGCCTTGTCGTAGGCGGCGTAGGTGTCGTCGACGGTGCACTGACCGTTCTTGACGTTGCCGAACGCGTAGTTGATGTGGGTGATCTTCGCGGCCGAGCCCGAGGTCACCAGGTTCTTGACGTGGTAGTTGCGGCCGTAGACGCCCCACTCGGTGAAGTAGCCGAGCTTGACCTTGTCGCCGGTGGGCGGTGGGTCGGTGGTGCCGCCGGTGGTCTTGACCGCGACCGCGCCGCTGGCCGGGCCGGTCTGGTCGGCGGTGTCACGGGCCTGCACGGTGTACGAGTAGGAGGTGCCGGCGGTCAGCCCGGTGTCCGTGTACGACGTCGTCGTCACGGTGGCCACCTTGGCGCCGTCGCGCAGCACGTCGTAGTTCTTGACGCCCTTGTCGTCGGTGGCGGCGCCCCAGGCCAGCTTCACCGAGGTGTCGGTGATGTCGGAGGCGGTGGGGGTGCCGGGGGCGGACGGGGCCGCGTCACCCGGAGTGGAGCCGCCGTCGCAACTGCCGCCGTTCAGCTTGCAGTTGGCCGGAGAGCCGGGGCCCGCGCCGTTGAAGCCGAAGGAGACGGAGGCGCCGGGGGCGAGGGTGCCGTTCCAGGACTTGTTCTTGGCGGTCCAGTGGGTGCCGGCGGAGGTGACGTCGGCGTCCCAGGCGGAGGTGACGGAGGTGCCGGAGGGGAAGTCCCACTCGACGGTCCAGGAACTGAGGCTGGTGGTACCGGTGTTCTTCACCGTCCACTTGCCTTCGAAGCCGGTGCCCCAGTCCTGGGTCTTGGCGTAGGTCGCGGTGGCGGAGGTCGCGGCCTGGGCGGGGCTCGCGAGACCGACCAGGCCGGCGAAGGGGAGCAACAGCGTCGCGAAACCGGCCGCGGCTCTGTGTCTGAAGCGCATCGTGCGCCTCCTCGGGGAGTTGGGGGCGTGACTGAGCCTTCACGCCCACGGTGCCGTGAGAATAGAAAGGTCTGGACCACGGGTCAATAGGTCTGGACCACTCTTGTATACGGCTCCCTCAAGCGCTTTCAGACTCCCAACTCCTGCGCCAGCACCGCCGCTTGCACCCGGCTGCGCAGCTCCAGCTTCCCCAGCAGACGACTGACGTGTGTCTTCACCGTCGCCTCCGCCATGTCGAGCCGGATCGCGATGTCCGCGTTGGACAGGCCCTCGCCGAGGCAGGAGAGCACCTCGCGTTCCCGGCGGGTCAGGGTGTCGAGGACGGTCGGATCGACGCCGGTCCCGCGCACCGGCCCGGCGGCGAACTCGGCGATCAGCCGCCGGGTGACGGCCGGGGCGACGATCCCCTCGCCCCGTGCCACCGTGCGCACGGCCGTGATGAGGTCCTTCGCCTCCGTGTTCTTCAGCAGGAAACCGGCGGCACCGGCCCGCAGGGCCCCGAACACGTACTCGTCGAGGTCGAAGGTGGTCAGCACGAGGACGTCCGCGAGGCCCTCCGCGACGACCTGCCGGGTGGCCGACACCCCGTCCAGACGCGGCATCTGCACATCCATCAGCACCAGGTCGGGCCGCAGCTCCCGGGCCAGCGCCACCGCCTGCTCACCGTCCGCCGCCTCGCCGACCACCTCGATGCCGGGGGCGCTGCGCAGGATGAGGACGAGCCCGGCGCGGACGGCTGACTGGTCCTCGGCGACGAGGACACGGATCATTCGGATTCTCCTTCCGACACGGGGAGCGTGGCATGCACGGTCCACAGCGCGCCCCGCGGTCCGGCCCGGAACGTGCCCCCGAGGAGCGCGGCCCGCTCCCGCATCCCGACCAGACCGGCACCTGAGCCAGGGGCGCGGGGCCCGTCCCGGTCGCCGTACGGGCTGCTCACCTCGACCGTCAGATCGCCGTCCCGCTCGGCGAGGGACACCGTGACCCGGCCGGGGCAGGCGTGCTTGAGGGCGTTGGTCAGCGACTCCTGGACGATCCGGTAGGCGGCGAGCTCGACCGGAGCAGGCACGGCGCCGTCGTGGCAGGCGTCCAGGGTGACGTCAAGGCCGTTGGCCCGGGCCCCTTCGACGAGGGCGGTGAGGCCGTCGAGGGTCGGGACCGCGGCGGGCTCGCCGTCGCCGTCGCGCAGGATGCCGATCAGCCGCCGCATCTCGGCGAGGCCCGCCACGCTGTTCTCCCGGATGACCGCCAGCGCCTCGCGGGACGTGGCCGGTTCGTCGATCGACAGCGCGGCCGTGGAGTGGATGGCGATCGCCGAGAGGTGGTTGGCGACCATGTCGTGCAACTCCCGTGCCATCCGGGCGCGTTCGGCGGCCACCGCCTGGGTGCGGTCCATCTCGGCGAGCAGCGCGGTCTGTTCGGCGCGCAGCCGGGCGGCCTCGGCGGCGTCCCGGTGGTTGCGCACGATCCAGCCGGTGCCGGCGGGCCCGTACGCCACGACCCCGACGACCACACCGATCAGCAGCGCCTCCGGCTCGCGCCACACCGCGAACGGCACCAGCGTCCCGGCCACCGTCAGCAGACCGGTGATCCACTGGATCCGGCGGGCCGAGGCGAGCGGGCCGTACAGCACGGCCGCGTAGATCACGTCGGTGAACATCAGGACCGTGGCGAGACTGCCCTGCGTCACGACGTCGGCGCAGATGCCGGCCGTGCCGATCAGGAGGGCCGTCCGGGGGGCCGCGCGGCGCAGCAGCTCACAGCCGGCCAGCACGACGAGGGGGACGAGCACGGGCCAGGGGCCGTCGAAGAGGGTGATCGGATCCGTCGCCGGCCGGGTGCTCAGGCCGATGCCCACCAGCAGCAGCCCGCCGAGCAGCCCGCCGGCCGCGATGTACACGTCGAAGCGGTGCGGGCGGGGGAGGGCCATGCCCCCATCCAACACGGCGCCCGCGCCCCGCGCCTGATCCCCGGGGACGGTCCTGGACTGCATCTTTCGATGTACGGCGGTCTCGTCACCGCCGACGACGAAAGAGGCCGGGGCCGCCGCGAGCCTGGAGGGGTGAGCGAAGGGAGCGTGTCGTGGTCGTCGGACTGATCATCGCCTGCGAGGTGGCCTTCTGGGTGCTGCTCGCGGCCGGACTGGCCTTCCGCTACGGGCTGCGGATGCCACGGACCGGACTGGCCCTGCTGCTGTGCGAGCCGCTGCTTGAGCTGGTGCTGTTCGCGGTCACCGCGATCGACCTGCGCAACGGCGCCGAGCCCGACTGGCGGCACGGCCTGGCCGCCGTCTACATCGGCTTCACCGTGGGGCTCGGCCACTCGACGATCAAGTGGGCCGACGCCAGGGTCGCCCACCGGTTCGCGGGCGGCCCGCCGCCGGTGCGGCCGCCGAAGTACGGCACGGCCCGCGCCGTCCACGAGTGGAAGGTCGCGGGCCGCTGGATCCTCGCCGCGGTGGTCGCCATGGTCCTGCTCCAGGCCGCGGTCTGGTACGTCGGCGACGGTCGGATCGAGTCCCTGCGCGCCTGGCAGCAGCGCATGCTGTGGGTGATCGGCATCAACGTGATCATCGCGGGCAGCTACACGCTCTTCCCGAAGGAGAAGCGCTAGCGCTCGCCGCCCGGCACCCACAGCACGTCCCCGACGTCCTTGTTCGCCGTGCGCGCCAGGATGAACAGCAGGTCGGAGAGGCGGTTGAGGTAGGTCGCGGTGAGCGGGTTCATGTGCTCGGCGTGGACCTCCAGGGCCGCCCAGGTCGAGCGCTCGGCCCGGCGTACGACCGTGCAGGCCTGGTGGAGCAGGGCCGCGCCCGGGGTGCCGCCTGGGAGGATGAAGGAGCGGAGCTTCTCCAGCCGCTCGTTGAAGCGGTCGCAGTCCGCCTCCAGCTTGTCGACGTAGAACTGCTCCACGCGCAGCGGCGGGAACTCGGGGTTCTCGACCACCGGCGTGGACAGGTCGGCACCGACGTCGAACAGGTCGTTCTGGACGCGGGTGAGGACCTTGACGACCTCCTCCTCCAGACCGCCCAGGGCGATCGCCGTGCCGATCACCGCGTTCGCCTCGTTGGCGTCCGCGTACGCGGAGATCCGCAGATCGGTCTTGGCGACCCGGCTCATGTCCCCGAGGGCGGTGGTGCCCCGGTCGCCGGTCCTGGTGTAGATGCGCGTCAGATTGACCATGACCTCAGCGTAGTTTCGTCCCGGCCGTCCGGAACCCGCGTGTGCCGACCGTCACGGGAGCTCTGTGCGACCGCTTACTGCGTCCGGGCGCGAACCGGACGAAGTGTCACGAGAGACACTCGTGCTTCTCTGCGACGGGGAGGAGTTGTTGAGCGATAAGGTGCTCAACTACGCCGTACGAGACCACTCGTGACAGCTACCGGTGTGATGTCCGTCAGATGAGACGTGACGCGCATTACTAACCGGTCACACAGCCCTTCACGAGCGCTAGTGTCCGCCGCAGAGGCAACGTAAACAGGGCGTAAGGCGTTTCAAAGGGGAGTCGCAACAGTGGCACGGAAGCTTGCCGTCATCGGCGCCGGCTTGATGGGTTCCGGCATCGCCCAGGTCTCTGCCCAGGCGGGCTGGGACGTGGTCCTGAGGGACGTCACCGACGAGGCGCTCAAGCGCGGCACCGACGGCATCAAGGCTTCGTACGACAAGTTCGTGAGCAAGGGCAAGCTGGAGGCGCACGACGCCGACGCGGCCCTCGCCCGGATCACCGCGACCACCGATCTGGACGCGGCCGCCGACGCCGACGTCGTCGTCGAGGCCGTCTTCGAGAAGCTGGAGGTCAAGCACGAGATCTTCCGCGCGCTCGACAAGATCGTGCGCGAGGACACCGTGCTGGCCTCGAACACCTCCGCGATCCCGATCACCAAGATCGCGGCGGCGACGGAACACCCCGAGCGGGTCGTCGGCGTGCACTTCTTCTCGCCGGTGCCGATGATGCAGCTCGTCGAGCTGGTCCGCGGCTACAAGACCAGCGACGAAACCCTCGCCACCGCGCGGGAGTTCGCCGAGTCGGTCGGCAAGACCTGCATCGTCGTCAACCGGGACGTGGCGGGGTTCGTGACCACCCGTCTCATCTCCGCCCTCGTCGTCGAGGCGACCAAGCTCTACGAGTCGGGCGTCGCGACCGCCGAGGACATCGACCTCGCCTGCAAGCTGGGCTTCGGCCACGCCATGGGCCCGCTCGCCACGGCGGACCTCACCGGCGTCGACATCCTGCTGCACGCCACGAGCAACATCTACACCGAGTCCCAGGACGAGAAGTTCGCCCCGCCGGAGCTGATGCGCCGGATGGTGGACGCCGGTGACATCGGACGCAAGAGCGGGCAGGGCTTCTACAGCTACTGAGGCAGCTGAGCTGCTGAGGCAGCTGCCGGAACATCCTCCGAAACCGCACAAGCCCCTCTGGTTTCACACCTCGGGGTGAATTCGGTATCGGTTCGCTTACGGACGGCAACCTCTGGCCGCTCAACGCAGTCAGAGGTGTCATCACTGGACATCACATTCGTGGAGTACTACACGCACTCACGGGGAGCGCATATGTACATCAGGGGCGACCACGCCGGGCTGGTCGTCGGGGGCCGCCTCGACGTCCGCAGCGCGGCGGACGCCCGTACGGTCCTGCACTCGGCCGTCGACGACGGAGCCGGCGACCTGGTGCTCGACCTGTCCGAGCTGGATTCCTGGGACGCCACCGGCCTCGGGGTGATCATGGGGGCGCACCGCAGGGCCGGCCGCTGCGGCCGCCGCCTGGTGCTGCGCGACGTACCGCCGCAGATGCAGCGCCTCCTGGTCGCCACCCGACTGCACCGGATCCTGGCCATCGAGGGCGGCATCGGCGTGGAGTCGCTGCCCCGGGTCTGACCGGTCCACGGGGGCGGAACACCTGGCACGCGTCGCGAAACGCCTGTCACGCCCAATCCTCACGAGACTGTGACGTCTCGGACGGCGCGGTACCCCGGGCTGTCGTAGATACTGTGCGAAGGTTTAGGGTTCGGTCGCCCGCTGCCTGCATCCCTTCCAGCGGGCCCGGACCAGAAGCGACAGCGCAGTGTGCTGCCGGCCGGGAGGGGCCACTGACGGCACACGAGACGCTTTTGGGGGGCTTGAACCTATGGACCCTAACAACCAGGGACCCGAGGAGTACGGCCATGACGATGACGGCGGTTCGCCGCGTCAGCGGCCTCCCAGGGACTCCCTGACATCCGACTTCGGCCAGCACTCACCGGCGCTCGCCCGCACCGTGCAGCTCGTCGCCGGTGACTTCCTGCTCACCGTCAACCCCGTTGACGGCAGCGAGATAGAGGCCTGCCCGCCCGGTGAGCGACCCGGGCGGCCCGCCAAGTTCGGTGCCGCCGAACGCGCCGAGGTGGACCGCGCGGCCCGCCCGCCCGTCCCGCCGGGACCCACCCGCACCGTGCTGCCGCTCCTGGCCCGCCAGGACGAGCGCGAGCAGCTCGTACGCATGCTCGCCCGCGGCCGCTCGGTCCGGCTGACCGGCCCCGCCGGCTCCGGCCGCACCAGCCTCCTCGACGTCGTCGCCGAGGACTGCTCGGACCTCGCCCCCGACGGCGTGATCCGGCTCACCGGCTTCCACCGCACGGCGACCGAGCTGCTGTACGACCTCTACTACTCCGTCTACGACTCGCCCCTGCACCGCCCCGACCGGGACGAGCTGCTCTCGTTGGTCCGCGAGATCGGCGCGGTCGTCGTCCTCGACGACATCGAGTTCGGCGGGGCCGCGCTCGACGAACTCCTCGACGCCACCCCCGAGTGCGCGTTCGTGATCGGCGCCACGCCCGAGGTGCCCGCACCGTCCGCCGACGCCGCCGTCGAGGAGGTCCTCCTCAGCGGCCTGGAGCGCGCGGACGGTGTGGAGCTGCTGGAGCGTGCCGTCGGCCGGGTGCTGACGGAGGAGGAGTCGAACTGGGCGGGCGACCTCTGGTTCGAGTCCGAGGGCCTGCCGCTGCGCTTCGTCCAGGCCGGCGCCCTGCTCCGGCAGCGCGACCGGCAGCGGGCCGGCGCCGGAGCCGTCGACGAGTTCGGCGTCTTCGCGGACATGGCCGTCGCGGACGCCCCGCCGGCCACCGACGACGCCGACGAGGTACCCCTGCCCGCGCTGGGCGACGCCGCCGCGCCCGCCCCGCTGCTCGCCTCCAAGCTCAGCGAGTCCGCGCGCGCCACCCTGCGGTTCGCCGTCGCCCTCGGCGGCGAGGTGCCCCACCAGGCGCATCTGCCCGCCCTGGTCGGCGACACCCACGCGGACGCCGCCCTCGGCGAGCTCGCGGACTGCGGCCTGGTCTCCCCGGTCGGCTCCCGCTACCGGCTCGCCGCCGGGGTCCTCACCCAGCTGGAGGCCGCCGGATACGGCGACGACACCGAGGACCGCGCCCGCACCGCCGCCCAGCACTACACCTGGTGGGCCGGCCATCCCTCGGTCACCCCGGAGCGGGTGTGCGCCGAGGCGGACGCACTGCTCGCCGCCCTCACCGTCCTGGTCCCGGTGACCACCGTGCCCCTCGACGGCGAGGAGACGACCACCGTGCAGCTGGCCCGCACCGCGGCGCCCGCGTTCGCCGCCGGCGGTCACTGGGGCGCCTGGGAGCGGGCCCTGCGCTCCGGCGCGGAGGCCGCCCAGCTCGCCGGCGAGGTGTCCGAACAGGCCTACTTCCACCACGAACTCGGCATCCTCGCGCTCTGCGGCGGACAGCTCGACCGGGCCCGCGCCGAACTGGAGGCCTCCATCGGCCTGCGCGGTGCCCTCGCCGACAAGCGCGGCACCGTCGCGGGCCGGCGCGCACTCACCCTGGTCTCCGACCGGGACGGGACCGCGCCCGGCCTGGCCGGCCTCGGCGCGATGGCGGGCGAGGAGGTGCCCGACGCGCGCAACGACGAGTCGGCCTCACCGCCCGGGGGAGTGCCCGCGGCCTTCCCGCAGCTCCAGCCGCCCGGCGAATCCCAGACGATCGTCGTCCATCGCACCCCGGGCACGCCGGCGCCCTCGCGCAAGGCCCGCGGCGGGCTCAAGGGCCTCGCCAAGCGCAACCTCGTCGCGGCCGGCGCGGGCGCGCTCCTGGTCGCCGTCCTCGGCACGGTGGTGACCCTGGGCGCCACCTCCGACAACGACCCGAACGCCCCGTCCAACGAGGTCGGCGTCAACCCGTCGGCCAGCATCGGCATCGACGACGGCAACCTCGGCGCGGACGTCCCGAAGAACGACGACGGCAAGGGCGACACGGGCACGGCGACGTCCCGGCCGACGGATCCCGGCCCGGACGGGACGTACGGGACGTCGGACGATCCGACGCCGACGGGTACGGCGAAGCCGTCCGACGATCCGAGCGGGACGCGGGGCAGCGGTTCGTCGCCGACGTCCAGGCCGACGTCGCCGCGTCCGTCGAACACGTCGAGGCCCTCGACGCCCAGCGGCACACCGACCGGCTCCGGTTCCGCGTCGGCGACGCCGAGCGGCCCGACGGGTACAGCGACGCCCTCAACCACACCCACCCCGACCGACACCACCCCGAGCAACTCCACCTCGGCCAGCGGCCCCGCCTCCTCCGCCCCGGTGGAGACCAGCAGTTCGGCCAGTGCCCCGGAGAGCAGCACGGTGAGCTCGCCGAGCGGGTCGGTCATCTAGGAACACGCGCACACAACAGGGCCGGGT
Source organism: Streptomyces sp. NPDC057253 (assembly GCF_042669125.1). NCBI lineage: Bacteria > Bacillati > Actinomycetota > Actinomycetes > Kitasatosporales > Streptomycetaceae > Streptomyces > Streptomyces sp. NPDC057253. The sequence goes on from NZ_JBHUXV010000037.1 coordinate 57,893, forward strand.
CCGTCGCAACGGACCCGGCCCTCGTCGTCGTAGCGGAGAAGGTGTCGTCAGAACAGGCGCAGCTTGTCGTCCTCGATGCCCCGCAGCGCGTCGTAGTCCATGACGTGGCACCCGATGCCGCGGTCGGTGGCGAGGACGCGGGCCTGGGGCTTGATCTCCTGCGCGGCGAAGATGCCGCGGACCGGGGCGAGGTGCGGGTCGCGGTTCAACAGGTCGAGGTAGCGGGTGAGTTGCTCGACGCCGTCGATCTCGCCGCGCCGCTTGATCTCCACCGCGACGGTCTGCCCCTCGGCGTCCCGGCACAGGATGTCGACCGGGCCGATGGCCGTCATGTACTCGCGGCGGATCAGGGTGTAGCCGTCCCCGAGCGTTTCGATGCGGTCGGCGAGCAGCTCCTGAAGGTGTGCTTCCACGCCGTCCTTGATCAGGCCCGGATCCACGCCCAGTTCGTGCGAGGAGTCGTGCAGGACCTCCTCCATCGTGATGATGAGCTTCTCGCCCGCCTTGTTGGTGACGGTCCAGACGCCCTCCTCGTCCCCGGCTCCCTCCTTCAGGGTGCAGGGCGGCGACATCCAGTTCAGAGGCTTGTAGGCGCGGTCATCTGCGTGGATGGAGACGCTGCCGTCGGCCTTCACCAGGATCAGACGGGGGGCCGAGGGCAGGTGGGCGGTGAGCCGGCCCGCGTAGTCGACGGAACACCGGGCAATGACGAGACGCATGGTCGGCAACGCTACTCGACGGGCGCATGTCCACGCGATTCGGCCCGTAAGGCTGTGGAGAAACCCTGTTCACTTGTGGCCGATTGTGGGCCTGTTGGGAGTGCCCTTTGTTCGCATTCTCCTGGTGCCGTCACCGTCGGTTGCCTACCGTAGTAAACGGGAGGTCGCGAGGCATGTACTGAGAGTGTCCGGCAGCGCGAACTCCCTTTATCTGTCCGGCAACCCCTGAGGAATCAGGGGTGCGAGAGGAGAACCCATGTCGCTCGACGTCTCACCGGCCCTACTCGAGAAGGCCGAGCGAGGCGAGGTCGACGAAGCGGAATTCGTCGACTGCGTCCGGACCTCCCTGCCCTACGCATGGGAGATGATCAGCTCCCTGGTGGCCCAGCTGAAGGTGGACGGCGGCAACTTCGCCGACAACCAGACGCCCCCGCCGGACGAGCAGGCACGCGGTCAGCTGCTGCGTGCGCTTGCGAGTGACGCGATACGCGGCGCGCTGCAGCGGCACTTCGGTGTGCGGCTGGCCTTCCAGAACTGCCACCGGGTGGCGGTGTTCCCGCTGGATGCCTCGGTCGACGAGACGCTGGCCCGTTTCACCTCGGTGCGCAGTCAACTGCTGAACCAGTCTCCGGAGTTCCGGGACTGCTGACGCCAAGCGCCTGCTTGCCGCTCCGTACGCGGGAGGTGCATCAGTACCGGGGCGGCAAGCTCCCGCCGGAGGAAGGGTTCCTGTTCCACTTCAGGTCAGATACGCCGACACCTCTTCAGGTGAGGTGCGGCAGCACCTCCGCACCCAGCCGCCGTACGTTCTCCTCGGTGGCCGCCAGGTCTCCCGAGCCCTCGACGAGCAGGGCGAAGCGGGAGATGCCGGTCCGCTCGCTGGTCGCGGCGAGGCGGTCGGCGCACAGCCGCGGGGTGCCCACCGGGTGCAGTCCGCAGAGCAGTTCGGTGTAGGCCACCGGATCGCGCATCTGCCGTGCGCGGCCGTCGACCGTGACATGGGCGCCGAGCCCCTGCCTGAGCCAGCCCGGCATCGCCTTCACCAGCGCCTCCACCGCGTCCGTACGCCGGTCCGCGATCTGGCAGACACCGGCCGAGACATGGGGCGCCTCCAGGACCTTCTGCGGCGCGTGTCCGGCCGCGCGCGCCTGCCTGCGCCACAGGGCGACCATCTCCGCCTTCTCCTCGTCCCCGACATGCATCCCCAGCAGCATCGGCAGCCCGCGCTCGGCGGCCAGCCGGACACTCGCCGGGGAGGTGCAGGCGACGATCACCTCGGGGCCGTCCGCTTCGGTGAGCGACTCGGAGGGCCGGGGCACGACGGGCACCTCGCGGAACCGGAAGCGCTCGCCGTCCGCCCCCACGGAGGGTTCCCGCAGCCAGCGCACCAGCAGATCGAGTGATTCCGGGAACCCCTTCTCGTACGCCTCCAGACCCGCGCCGAAGACCTCCAGATCGACCCAGGGTCCGCCGCGCCCCACCCCCAGCGAGAAGCGCCCGCCGCTCGTCATGTGCAGCAGCGCGGCCTGCTCGCCCAGGGCGACCGGATGGACCGTGGGCAGCACGCTCACGGCGGTGCCGACGCGGAGCCGACGGGTGCGGCCCAGCAGCAGGGCCGCCAGGGTGATCGCGGACGGGCAGGTGCCGTACGGCACGAAGTGGTGTTCCGCCAGCCAGACCGCGTCGAGTCCGGCCTCCTCCGCCAGCTCGGCCGAGCGGACCGCGCGGTGCAGCGCCTCCCCCTGGCCCTGCCCCGGGAACTGGGCCGCCAACACGAATGTTCCTACGTGCATGTGCTTTTCCTGCTTCCTTGGCTCCGACACGGAGCTCCCCCACCCGGCATAACCGTCTGACACGTGCCGAGGACACGGCCTGGCGGAGAGATTTGCCGATTGTCTGGAGAATGGGCCGTCGGCAAGGGGACTTGTGGGGGTTGGTGCCCTACGCGTACCCCGCCGCCCGCCGCGTAGGCTGGACGCGGTCCCTGCTTCCTGTATAGCCCCGTGAGGTGTCCTGTGTCCCCGCGTCGCAACCGACCCAAGGGTTCCGGTTCGTCGGACTCGGCCGGCAGCAGCGCCGAGGACGACCGGTCCGGCCGCTACGGCGGCTTCCAGTCCTCGACGCACTGGCAGGGCGAGGACTGGAACGTACGGCATGTGGCGGGAGCGAGCGCACAGGGCAAGACGTACCGCTGCCCGGGTTGCGACCAGATGATCCCGGACGGCGTCCCGCACATCGTGGCCTGGCCGGACCACTCCGGCGTCGACGAGCGCCGGCACTGGCACAAGGCGTGCTGGAACGCGCGGGACCGCCGCACCACGCGGGTGCAGCGGTCCCGTAACGCGCCGAAGTTCTGAGCCCTCGAAGGGCGGGCGGTCCTACACGTCCCGCTGCTCCAGCAGGGCGTAGGCGCCGGCGAATGCGACGGCCGTCACGCCGATGATGATCCACAGCGGGTCCCAGCCCGAAGGGCCGCTCTCGGTGAGGGAGTTGGAGTAGAAGACGCTGAGCTGGTTCGGGATGGAGTACTCGAACAGCGCCTGGCGCACGCCCTCCAGCGACTGCGCGAGCATGAACAGCGCGATGACCAGCGGGGCCAGCACGACACCGATCATGATGGTGATCGCGCCCGCCGAGTGCCGGATGATCGAGCCGATGATCAGCGAGAGCAGGCCGAGCAGGGCGATGTAGAGCGAGATGCCGACGGTGCCCTTCAGCCACTCCTGGCCGGTGGGGGTGCGGGCGCCGTCCAGCAGGGCGATGTCCGCGAAGGCGACCAGGAGCACCGAGACGAAGGTGGTCACGAAGGCGACGGCGAAGAACACGATCGACTTCGCGGCCAGGACCCGTCCGCGGGAGGGGCAGGCGACCATGGTGGTCCTGATCATTCCCGTCCCGTACTCGGAGGCCGTCGTCAGCACGCCGAGGGTGATGACGCACATGCTGCCGAGCAGCAGCCCGAAGAACCCGAACGACAGCGGGTTCTCGCCCCGCAGACTGTCCGGCGAGCTGTTTGCCGCGACCAGGGCGGCGGCTCCCAGCCCGATCCCGATCATGATCAGCACGAACACGCCCAGCGTCCACATGGTCGACCGCACGGACCGGATCTTCGTCCACTCCGACGCGATCGCGTGCCCGAGATGCGTCCGCACGACGGGGATCGGCGAGGTGTAGCCCGGGTGGGACGGTCCGGCGCCCGCCTGCCAGTTCACTGCGGCGGCCTGCGGCATCGGGGGCTGCGGGGTGCTCATCGGGCGTCCTCGGGCTGACTCGGGGCGGATCCCTGCGGGGCGGGAGCGGAACCCTGCGGGGCGGGAGGGGTGGTCTGCGCGGCGGCGGGCGCGGGGCTTGCGGCGGGCGCCGGCGGGGCCTGCTGGGGGGCCGGAGCCTGGGCCTGCGGGTGGCTCACCGGAGGGGCGGCCTGCGCGGCGGCGGGCTGGGTCGGGCCACCGGGGGCGGAGACAGCACCGGCGGGCGCGGGCGGGGCCGTCTGCGGTGTCGGTACGGCGGTCGGGGGCTGGGGGGCCGCGGGGGCCGGCTGGGCGTACGGGTTGGGGGTGCCGGGGCCGCCGTAGGGTGTCGGCTGGGCCTGCGGGCCGCCGAACGGTTGGCCGCCCTGCTGGGGCGGTGGTGGGGCGTACCAGCCCGGCTGGCCCTGGCCCGGGACCGGCATCGGGGGCTGGGCGCCCGGCGGGAGGGGCTGCATGAGGCCCTCCTTCTGGTCGATCGTGGAGCGGTAGTCCACCGCGCCCTGCGTCATCCGCATGTACGCCTCCTCCAGCGAGGCCTGGTGCGGCGACAGCTCCCACAGGCGTACGTCCGCCCCGTGCGCGAGATCGCTGATGCGGGGGAGCGCCAGTCCCGTCACCCGCAGCGCCCCGTCCTGCTCCGGCAGGACGTGCCCGCCGGCCTCGGTGAGCGCGGCGGCCAGCTTCTCCCGCAGCTGCGGCTCGGTGTCCGGCGTGCGCACGCGCGCGAAGCCCGCGGAGTTCGCGGCGATGAAGTCCTGGATGCTCATGTCGGCGAGCAGCTGCCCGCGCCCGATGACGATGAGGTGGTCCGCGGTCAGCGCCATCTCGCTCATCAGATGGGAGGAGACGAAGACCGTGCGGCCCTCCGCCGCCAGCGCCTTCATCAGGTTGCGCACCCACAGGATGCCCTCGGGGTCGAGCCCGTTGACCGGCTCGTCGAAGAGCAGCACCTGAGGGTCGCCGAGCAGCGCGGCCGCGATCCCGAGCCGTTGGCCCATGCCGAGCGAGAAGCCCTTGGAGCGCTTCCTGGCCACGTCCTGGAGGCCGACCACGCCCAGCACCTCGTCCACCCGGCGGGCCGGGATCCCGGACAGCTGGGCCAGGCACAGCAGATGGTTACGGGCCGCCCGGCCGCCGTGCACGGCCTTCGCGTCGAGCAGCGCCCCGACCTGCCGGGCCGCGTTGGGCAGCCTGCGGTACGGGTAGCCGCCGATCGTCACCTGGCCGGACGTGGGGTTGTCCAGCCCCAGGATCATCCGCATGGTCGTCGACTTCCCCGAGCCGTTGGGGCCGAGGAAGCCGGTGACGGCACCGGGACGCACCTGGAAGGAAAGGTTGTACACAGCGGTCTTGTCGCCGTAGCGCTTGGTCAGGCCGACTGCCTCGATCATGCTCCGCACCCATCGCAAGGTTCAGGACAGCGGGGCACACGCCCCCCGTAAGGGTTAGGAGCTTATCGGGGCGCTGACGGTTCCGCTCAAATGAAAGCAAAGGCTTCCCGCGTCACGCGTCACGCGTCCCGCTTCTTCAACAGGACATACGCCCCGATCAGGGCGGCCGCCACCCACAGCGCCATGATCCCGAGCCCGCCCCAGGGGCCGTAGGGAGTGTCGTCGTCGATCGGTGTGACGACCTGCATGATCTTGCTGCCGGCCTGGTCGGGCAGGAACTGGCCGATCTTCTTCGTCGCCGAGACATTGCCCAGGATGTTGGAGATCAGGAAGAAGAACGGCATCAGGATGCCCAGCGACAGCATCGGGGAGCGCAGCATCGCGGCCACGCCCATCGAGAACATCGCGATGAGGGTCATGTAGACGCCGCCGCCGATGACCGCGCGCAGCACGCCGGTGTCACCGATCTCCGCCCTGTGGGAGCCGAGCATCGCCTGCCCGAGGAAGAAGGTGAGGAAGCTGGTCACGAGTCCGACGACGAGGCAGAGCGCGGTCGCCACCGCGATCTTGCCGGCCAGGAAGGTGCCGCGCTGCGGTACCGCGGCCAGCGAGGTGCGGATCATGCCGGTGCTGTACTCGTTGGAGACGACGAGCACCCCGAACACGATCATCGCGAGCTGGCCGAGGCTCATCCCGGCGAAGCTGATGAAGGTCGGGTCGAAGGAGAGCTGGTCCTTGCGGCTCATGTTGTCGAACTCGTTCTTCGACAGGGCCGAGATCAGGATGCCGAGCCCGATGGTGACGACCACGGCGAGGGAGAGCGTCCACACCGTGGAGGCCACCGACCGGATCTTCGTCCACTCGGAGCGGATGACCTGGGTCGCCGCCATGGTCAGTTCCCCTTCCAGCCGTCGCCCCACGGCTGCTGCCGGGGTGCGTCGACAGGTGTGTCGCTGTGGGCGTGGTATTCGACCGACTCCGCGGTCAGCTGCATGAACGCCTCCTCCAGGGAGGCCTGTTGAGGGCTGAGCTCGTGCAGCACGATCTGGTGCTGGGCGGCCAGCTCGCCGATGTACTCGGACTTGCTGCCGTCCACCTCCAGCGTGCCGTTGCCGGTCTCCACCACGGTGACCCCGGCCGCGTGCAGCACGTCGAGCAGCCGCTCGCGCTGCGGGGTGCGGATCCTGACGTACGTCCGCGAGTTCTGCGCGATGAAGTCGGCCATGGAGGTGTCGGCGAGCAGCCGGCCCTGGCCGATGACCACGAGGTGGTCGGCGGTCAGCGCCATCTCGCTCATCAGGTGGCTCGACACGAACACGGTGCGGCCCTGTGCGGCCAGCGACTTCATCAGATTGCGGATCCAGTGGATGCCCTCGGGGTCCAGCCCGTTGACCGGCTCGTCGAACATCAGGATCCGCGGGTCGCCGAGCAGCGCGCCCGCGATGCCGAGCCGCTGGCCCATGCCGAGCGAGAAGCCCTTGGCCTTCTTCTTCGCCACCGCCGTCAGACCGACCGTGTCGAGCACCTCGTGCACCCGCTGGGTCGGGATGCCGTTGCTCTGCGCGAGGCACAGCAGGTGGTTGTAGGCGCTGCGCCCGCCGTGCATGGCCTTGGCGTCCAGCAGGGCCCCGATGTACGTCAGCGGGTCCTTGAGCTGGTCGTAGTGCTTGCCGTCGATCCGCACGTCCCCTGCGGTGGGCCGGTCCAGGCCCAACATCATGCGCATGGTGGTCGACTTGCCCGCCCCGTTGGGACCGAGGAAGCCCGTGACGATGCCCGGTCTGACGGTGAAGGTGAGGTTGTTCACCGCCACTTTCTCGCCGTACCGCTTGGTCAGCCCCGCTAGCTCGATCATGCCGACCACGCTAGGGGTGCGCCCCTGCGGATGCCACTCCTGTGAGCAAACGGAGACCGACGGAAGCGGTAAGAATCCCGCAACGGGCCCCGGACACGCCGAAGGCCCGTACCTCCGGGGGAGACGGTACGGGCCCTCGTGCTGCCGTCAGGCGGTGTTACCGGGACTGCTGGGCCGGAACCCCACGGGAGATCGGCTCGTCGTCGGCCGGGGCGCCGGCGGCGGCCACCGCGGCACCGGTCAGCGTGGCGAGCATCTCGCGGACGTTCGTCAGCTGGGCGTTGATCGAGTCGCGACGGTTCGTCAGAGCCGCGAGCTCGCGCTCGGATTCCGAACGGATCCGGTCGGCCTTGGCGTTGGCGTCGGCCACGATGTCCTCGGCCTGGCGCTGAGCCGTCTCCACCGTCTGGCGGGCGCGGCGCTCGGCGTCGGTGCGCAGCTTCTCGGCCTCCAGGCGCAGCTGCTCCGCCCGGTGCTCGATCTCCGCGAGACGCTTCTCCGCCTTCTGCTGACGGGACGCCAGGTCGCGCTCGGACTGCTCCCGGCGCTTGGCGAGGTTCGTCTCGAAGTCGGCGGCGGCCTGCGCGGCCTTGGCGCGGGTCTCCTCGAAGAGGGCGTCCGCCTCCTCACGCTTGGACTGCGCGTCCTTCTGCGCCTCGGCACGCAGCTGGGACGCGTCGCTCTTGGCCTTCTCGACGATCCGGACGCCTTCGTCCTCGGCCTTGGACTTGCGCTCCGCAGCGAACGATTCTGCGTCGTTGCGGACCTGCTGGGCCGCCGACTCGGCGAGTTCGCGATGCTGCTCGGCCGCGCGACGGGCCTCCTCGCGCAGATCCTTGGCCTCCTCCTCGGCGAGTCGGAGGATCTTCTCGACACGCGCGCCGAGGCCCGCGTACGACGGCTCGGCGTCGGACACCTGGGCCTGGGCGTTCTGCGTCTCGAGGTGGAGCTCCTCGATGCGCTTTTCCAGGGCGGTGATGCGGGAGAGAGCGCTGTCACGGTCGGAGACGAGCTTGGAGATCCGTTCGTCCACCTGAGCGCGGTCGTACCCACGCCGCACAAGCTCGAAGCCGTAGGGGGAAGTGTCGCTCATGGGGTTCCTGTCAAATGAGACCGGTGAGGTGATAGGGGGAATCCTAGGGGCCGAAGCGGTGTGTCATCGAGCGGATACGTGTTTGATCTGGAGAATGACACCCCTTTTGAGTGGCTAACCCTGGGACGGCTTGCCAAAAACTTGGTCAAAGGCCCCAGAAGACGCCGGATTCCGACCGCCGCTCAGCTGTCCGACGGCTTACCCGAACGAGGGGCGCCGACCGCCGCGCCCGCCTTGACGCCACCGTCCTTGCCCCCCGCTGGGGCCTCGAAGGATTCCAACGCCTCCAGGACGTCCTGGACACGGGAGATCTCGGTATTGATGTCCTCACGGCGGCGCACGAGGACCTCAAGCTCGCGCTTGCCCTCCTCGACCGTGCGCCGGGCCTCGCGGATCGCCTCGGCCTTGAGCTCCTCGGCCTCCCGGACCAGCGTGGCCTTCTTCTGCTCGGCCTCCTTGAGCAGCCCCTCGGCCTTCTTGACCGCGGCGATGCGCACCTTGCCGGCCTCCGAATTGGCCTCCGAGACCAGCTCCTTGGCCTTCGCCTGCGCCTTCGCGAGCTGCTCCTCCGCCGCCTTGATGAGCGCGTCGCAGCGGTCGCCGGTCGACTTCATGGTCTCCGCGGCCTCACGGCGGGCCCGCTCGTGCAGCGCCTCGATCTCACCGGTGATCCGGTCGCGCAGCTCCTCCGCGCGCTCCCTTATGGCGGTCGCGTCCCGGCGGGCACCGACGAGCAGCTCGTCCGCGTCCGTGCGGGCCTTCTCCACGCGCGCGTTGCCCTCGACGGTGGCCTCCGACACCAGCCGGTCGGCCTCCTTGCGGGCCGCGCCCACCATGGTGTCGGCCTGCGCCTCGGCCTCGGCGGTCGTCTTCTGCGCCTGCTGCTGTGCCTCGTTGAGCAGCTTGTCCGCCTCGGCGGCGGTCTCCGTGATGAGCGTGTCGACCTGCTCGGCCACGTCCTGGCGGCGCTTGTTGGCCTCCTTGCGGACCTCGTCGAGGGTCCGGTCGGCCTCCTCGCGCGCGGAGTTGACCAGTTCCTCGGCCGCGGCCGCCGCCTCCGCCCGGATCCGCTCGGCCTCGGTGCGCATCCGCTCCGCGTGCTGCTGGGCCTGCCCCACGGTGTCGGCGGCCTCGGCGCGCAGCCGCTCCGCGTCCCCGGTGGCCTCCCCGATCAGCTGCTCGGCCCGCGCGACCGACTCGGCCCGTACCCGCTCCGCCTCCGCGACCGTCTCCGTGCGCAGCCGGTCGGTGTCGGTGATGGTCTCCTCGGTGAGCCGCTCCGCCTCGTTGCGCGCCTCGGTGATGAGGGTGTCGGCCTGCGTCGCCGCGTCCGAGCGGATGCGGTTGGCGTCCTCGCGGGCCTCCGCCCGGGCGCGGGCGGCGTCCTGGTCGGCCTGGGCGATGGTGTCGGAGGCCTCGGTGCGCACCCGCTGGGCGTGCTCGGACGCGTCCGACCGCAGCCGCTCCGCCTCCGCGATCGCCTCCGAGACGGTGCGCTCGGCAAGCGACTTGGCGGCGTCCGTCTCCTCGGCGGCCTCGCGCCGGATCCGGGCCGCGTCCTCGCTGGCCCGCTCGCGCTCGGAGTAGGCGTCCGAGCGGACCCGGTCGGCCTCCTCCTGCGCCTCGCGCCGGGTGCGGTCGGCCGCGTGCTCGGCGGCGGAGCGCAGCCCGGTGATCTCCTCCTGGGCCTGCTCGTGCAGCCCGGCGACCGAGTCGCGCACCTGCTGGGCGTGCTGCTCGGCGGCCGACACCATCTCGCCGGCCCGCCGGTCCGCCTCCTCGACCAGCCGTACGGCCTCTGCCTGGGCCTCCTCGACGCGGTTGCGGGCGGAGGCGAGGAGCTCCTCGCTCTGCTCGCGGGCCCGCTCACGCTCCTGGTCGGCCTCCTGGCGGGCCGAGCCGAGGTACTCCTCGGCCTCGCGGCGGCGCCGGTCGGCCTCCTCCTGGGCGGCGGCCAGGGTCTCGGACGCCTCGGTGGCGAGCCGCTCGGCGGCGGCCCGCGCCTCCGCCCGGACCCGGTCCGCGGTGTCCTGCGCCTCGGACTTGAGCCGCTCCGCCTCCGCGGCGGCCTCGGACCGCAGCCGTACGGCCACGGACTCGCCCTCGGCGCGGGACGCGGACGCGTCGGCCGCGGCCTCGGTGCGCACCCGGTCCGCCTCGGCCTCGGCCTGCTGCTGGAGGGTACGGATCCGCTCGGCGGCCTCGGTGCGCAGCCGGTCGGCCTCCTCGGCGGCCTCGCGGCGGATCCGCGCGGCCTCCTCCCGGGCCTCGGTGAGCGCCTGCTCGGCGTTGGCGAGGCGCTCCTCGGCCTCGGTGTGCAGCCGGGTCAGTTCGTCGGCGGCCTCGGCGCGACGGGCCTCTATGGCCCGCTCGGTCTCCTCGCGCAGCTCCTGGGCGGAGCGCTCGGCGGCGGCCGCGATCTCCTCGGACAGCTCGACGGCCTCGGCGCGCTGCCGCTCGGCCTCGTTACGGGTGCGCTCCAGGGTTTCCTCGGCCTGCCGGCGCAGCGTGGTGGCGCGCTCGATGGCCTCGGTGCGGACCTTCTCGCTGTCCGCGGTAGCGCTCTGGCGCAGCTCGTCGGCGTCCGCCTTCGCCTTGGAGAGCAGCTCCTCGGCGGTCTTGGCGGCCTCCTCGATCTGCTGGACGGCCTCCTTGCGGGCCTCCGCGCGGATCTTCTCGCCCTCGGCGACCGCGTCGGCGCGCAGCTGCTCGGCCTCGCCGCGCAGCCGCCGGGCCTCCTCCTGGAGCTCGACCGTCTTGGCCCGGTACTCCTTGGTGTCGTCCTTCGCGGAGCCCTTGAGCTGCTCGGCGATGTCGTGCGCCTCGGCGCGCAGCCGGTCCGCCTCGGTCTCGGCCTCGCGGCGGATCCGCTCGGCCTCCTCGGCGGCGGCCCTGGTGGTCCGCTGCGCGTCCTCCTGCGCCTTGTTGAGGACGTCCTCGGCGGTCTTGGCGGCCTTGGACAGCTGGGTGGCGCTCTCCTCGGCGGTGAGCGTACGGGCCTTCTCGGCGGCCTCGGTGACGATCTTCTCGGCCTCGGCGCGGGCGTCGGCGACGATCTGCTCGGCGGCGGCCTTGGTGGCCTCGGCCTCCTCGCTGGCCTCGGTGACCAGCCGGGCGACCTGCTCCTTGGCCGTACGGGTGCGCTGTTCGTTGGCCGACTCGGCGCTCGCGAGCGCCTTCTCGGCGGCCGACTTCGCCTCGCTGAGCACCTTCTCGGCCTCGGCCTGCGCCTTGCGCAGCGCCTCCTCGGCCTCCGTCATCCGCTGCTCGGCGGCCCGGCTCAGCTCGGTGGCCTGGCGGCGGGCGGAGTCCGACTCGGTCGCCGTGGAGGTGCGCAGCTGCTCGGCGTGGTCGGTGGCCTCCTGGGCCTGGGTGGAGGCGGACTCCAGGAGCCGTTCGGCGTCCGCGCGGGCCCGCCGCAGCAGCTGCTCGGCCTCCGCGCGGGCCGCCTCGGCCTCGCTCTGGAGCCGCTGCCGGGCCTCGCTGGTGACCCGCTCGGCCTCGGCGCGGGCGGCCGCCATGGCCTGCTCGGCCTCCGCGCGGGACTCCTCCAGGAGCCGGCGGGCCTGGGACTCGCTGCGGGCGCGCAGCTGCTCGGCCCACGCCACGTTCTCGTTGACGTGGGACTCGACGGTCTGCCGGCGCTCGGCCAGCTCCTGGTCGAGCTGCTGACGGCGGGTGACCGCCTCCTGGTGCAGCTCCGCCTGGAGGCGCGCGGCCTGCTCGGCGTGCTCCTGGAGGATGCGCTGGGTCTGGGCCCGGACCTGGCTCAGCTCGCGCTCGGCGTCCTGACGCAGCTGGTCGGCCTGGATCTGCGCGTTGCGCAGCAACTGCTCGGCCTGGTAGCCGATGTCACCGCCGCCGAATTCGGGCCGGGACATGAGGGTGCGCCGCGCCTCGTGCAACTTGGCGCGCAGCACCTCGACCTGGTAGCCGAGGTCCTCGGCGTGCTGGATCGCCTTTTCCCGCTCGGTCTTCAGCCGGTCCATCTCGGCCTCGAACCGAGAGAGGTGGTCGACGTCAGCCGCCGGCTCTCGCTCCTGGCGTTCGTAGCCCCGCACTGCGCGGTCCCATCCGTCCCCTGGTCGCAAGTCTTTCCGAACGAGCCCTGTCCATCCGCCGAACGGGGCCCCCGGGGAATGGTGTCAGATCAACGGCGGAGCATGGGCTGCCGCCCGCTGCTCGTCCCCCGAAACCCGAACCCCGGCGGTCTCGGCGTCAGAGGTGGCGTCGTCCGCCCGAAGGGCGGGCCGTGCGGTGTCCGGTGCGTGCGATCGCAAGGCGCCGGAAGGTCCTCGTGGCGGAGCCACTAGGGCCTTTCGGCAACGCGGCGAGCGTGCGTGCCGGGCACTGCACGGCAGGCGCCACCTCTGACGCCGAGACCGGGCCACCCCCCTTCCGGGGACGACCGCCCCCAACCCTACCGGCCCATATGTACGAGGGTCAGTGCTCAGGTGACTCAACAGGCGCCGAAGTGACCAGTTCTGTCAGTACGCCGTGGCAATCCTTGGGGTGCAGGAACGTGATCCGTGACCCCATGGAGCCGCGTCGGGGCTCCTCGTACAGAACGCGTACGCCCTTGTCCTTGATGTCCGCCGCGTCGGCGTCGACGTCCGCCGTACCGAAAGCGATGTGGTGGACACCCTCGCCGTTCTTGTCCAGCCACTTCGCGACGGTGGAGTCGGGGCGGGTCGGCTCCAGAAGCTGCAGGTAGGAGGCGCCGCCGTCGGAGGTCTCGTTGATCTTGAGCATGGCCTCGCGTACGCCCTGCTCCTCGTTGACCTCGGAGTGGAACACCTCGAAGCCGTACGTGGCCCGGTAGAACTCGACGGTCTTGTCGAGGTCGAAACAGGCGATCCCGATGTGGTCGATTCGCGTCAGCATGTAGTCAGTGCAGCGCTCGCGAAACGGTTACGCAACGTGCGCGCGATCACACCGACGGCCGGGTGACGGCACGGAGTGCCACTCAGTACATTCGAAGTAAACCCTCGTTCACACTCCTCGGCAGTGCAGCCGGAAGGGGATCGCAGCTCATGTCTGGATCGAACAGCACGACCTCGGTGATCGTCGCGGGCGCCCGTACGCCCATGGGACGGCTGCTGGGCTCGCTGAAGTCCTTCTCGGGAGCCGACCTCGGCGGCTTCGCGATCAAGGCCGCCCTCGACCGTGCGGGGATCGGTGGCGACCAGGTGCAGTACGTCATCATGGGCCAGGTCCTCCAGGCCGGCGCGGGCCAGATCCCGGCCCGTCAGGCCGCCGTGAAGGCCGGCATCCCGATGAACGTCCCGGCGCTCACCATCAACAAGGTGTGCCTCTCGGGCCTCGACGCGATCGCGCTGGCCGACCAGCTCATCCGCGCCGGCGAGTTCGACGTGATCGTCGCGGGCGGCCAGGAGTCCATGACCAACGCCCCCCACCTGCTGCCGAAGTCCCGCGAGGGCTTCAAGTACGGCGCGATCGAGATGCTCGACGCCATGGCCCACGACGGCCTCACCGACGCCTTCGAGAACATCGCCATGGGCGAGTCCACCGAGAAGCACAACACCCGCCTCGGCATCCTGCGCCCCGAGCAGGACGAGTTCTCCGCCCTGTCCCACCAGCGGGCCGCCGCCGCCCAGAAGAACGGCGTCTTCGAGGCCGAGATCACCCCGGTCGAGATCCCGCAGCGCAAGGGCGAGCCGGTCGTCTTCAGCAAGGACGAGGGCATCCGCGGCGACACCACCGCCGAGTCCCTGGGCAAGCTGCGCCCCGCGTTCACCAGGGACGGCACCATCACCGCCGGCTCCGCCTCGCAGATCTCCGACGGCGCCGCCGCCGTGGTCGTGATGAGCAAGACCAAGGCACAGGAGCTGGGCCTGGAGTGGATCGCCGAGATCGGCGCCCACGGCAATGTGGCGGGTCCGGACAACTCCCTCCAGTCCCAGCCCTCCAACGCGATCCTGCACGCCCTCAAGAAGGAGGGCCTGGAGGTCTCCGACCTCGACCTCATCGAGATCAACGAGGCGTTCGCGGCCGTCGCGGTCCAGTCAATGAAGGACCTCGGCGTGTCCACCGAAAAGGTGAACGTGAACGGTGGCGCGATCGCCCTCGGCCACCCCATCGGCATGTCCGGCGCCCGCCTCGTCCTGCACCTCGCCCTGGAGCTGAAGCGGCGCGGCGGCGGGGTCGGCGCGGCCGCCCTGTGCGGCGGCGGCGGTCAGGGTGACGCGCTGGTCGTGCGGGTACCCAAGGCCTGAGTTCGGGTACGTCGTCGCTGTGAACGGAGCTGTGATGCAGGACGTCTCCACCCTGGTCGCCCAGGCCAGGGAGGGCCGGCCGCGGGCCGTGGCCCGGCTGATCTCCCTGGTGGAGGGGGCGTCCCCGCAGCTCAGGGAGGTCATGGCGGCGCTGGCTCCGCTCACCGGCACGGCGTACGTGGTCGGTCTGACGGGCTCGCCCGGGGTGGGCAAGTCGACGTCCACCTCCGCGCTCGTGACCGCGTACCGCAAGCAGGACCGACGGGTCGGCGTCCTGGCCGTCGACCCGTCGTCCCCCTTCTCCGGCGGCGCCCTGCTCGGCGACCGGGTCCGGATGTCGGAGCACGCCTCCGACCCGGGCGTCTACATCCGCTCCATGGCCACCCGGGGTCACCTGGGCGGCCTCGCCCGGTCCGCCCCGCAGGCCATCCGGGTCCTGGACGCGGCCGGCTGCGACGTGATCCTGGTCGAGACGGTCGGCGTGGGCCAGTCGGAGGTCGAGATCGCCTCCCAGGCGGACACCAGCGTCGTCCTGCTGGCCCCCGGCATGGGCGACGGCATCCAGGCCGCCAAGGCCGGAATCCTGGAGATCGGCGACGTCTACGTCGTCAACAAGGCCGACCGCGACGGCGCCGACGCCACCGCCCGCGAGCTCAACCACATGCTGGGCCTCGGCGAATCCCGCCGGCCCGGCGACTGGCGCCCGCCGATCGTCAAGACCGTCGCCGCCCGGGCGGAGGGCGTCGACGAGGTCGTGGAGGCCCTGGAGAAGCACCGCGCGTGGATGGAGGAGCACGGCGTGCTCGCCGAGCGCCGGCGCGCCCGCGCCGCCCACGAGGTCGAGGCGATCGCCGTCACCGCCCTGCGCGAACGCATCGGCGACCTCAGCGGGGACCAGCGCCTGGACGCCCTCGCGGAGCGGATCGTCGCCGGCGAACTGGACCCCTACCGCGCGGCCGACGAGCTGGTGGAGGGCCTGACGCGGGGCTGACCCCGCTGCTAGGTTGACGCCATGTTCCTCTCCTTGGCGTAAGGCGGACACCGGGCCACGGTTCGAGCACCTGCTCCCGTGGCTCCTCGGTGTCCCCTTCCACGCCTCCTCCGAGGAACCCCATGTCTGCCTCCTACGCGCGCGTGCTGCGCGTCCCGCACGCCCGCCGTACCTTCGCGACCGCCCTGCTCGGCAGGCTGTCGTACGGCGTCGTCCCGCTGTCCCTGATGCTCTCCGTGACCCGCGCCTCGGGCTCCTACGCGGTCGCGGGTGCCGTGATGGCGCTCTTCGGTGCCACCGTCGTCCTCCTGGCACCCGCGCGCGCCGCCGTGATCGACCGGCACGGGCCCCGGCGGGCGCTGGTGCCGCTGCTGGCCGCGTACCTCGCCCTGTTGGCGATGCTGACGGCGGCTCTCTGGCGCCCCGGCGCCCCGCCCGTCCTCCTCGGCGCTCTCGCCGCCCTCGCCGGAGCCTGCGTCCCGCCGCTCGGTCCGACCATGCGGACCGTGTGGTCGCGCCTCGTCGAGGACGACAAGGCCCTGCTGCAACGGGCGTACAGCCTCGACGGGGTGGCCGAGGAACTGCTCTTCGTCTCGGGGCCGTTGCTGGTGGGCGTCCTCGTCGGGATCGCCGCGCCGCCCGTGGGAATCGTCGTCGGGGCGGCCCTGATGCTGGCGGGAACGGCTGGATTCGTGAACTCCCCCGCGGTGCGGGCGGTCCGTCCGGCCGGTTCCTCCGTCGTACGGCGGGACCGGGGCGGTCGGCGTGTACTGCGCCGGATCGGCCGTCCCGTGGCGGCCGCCGCGGCCGTGGGCCTCGCGCTCGGCGTGCTCGACCTGCTGGTCGTGGTCTTCGCCGAGCGCCACCGGCACGGCGGGGCGAGCGTGGCCTGGGTGCTGGCCGCGCTGTCCGCCGGGAGCGCGGTCGGCGGGATGCTCCACGGGGCGGTGAACTGGCGGACCCCCGCCCGGACCCGCCTCGCGATCCTGACGCTGGGCACGGGCCTGGCCCTGTGCGGCGCCGGACTCGCGCCGGGACTCGGCGCGCTCGCCCTGGTCATGGCGGGCGCCGGGTTCTTCGTGTCGCCCGCCCTCACCACCGCCTACCTCATCGCCGACGGGACGGTCGCCCCCGGGGCCCGCACCCAGGCCGGCGCCTGGGTCAACACGGCCGTCAACGCGGGGAGCACGGGCGGTACGGCCCTGGCCGGGGCCCTGGCGGGCCGGCTGCCGGTGGCCGTGTGCTTCGCGGTGACGGGCGGGGTGGTCGCGGTGACGGCCGTCCTGGTCATGACGCAGGGTGCCCGGGGGAGGGGCGCCCTGCGCGGGGAGGTGGCTGTCCGGACGGCCGGTCAGTCCTCGGCCCGGTCCTGAGTGACCCGGCCCGAGTCCAGGGCGACCTTCCACTCGCCCTGCCTGCCGTCCTTCACGGTCTCCACGTCCCAGGCCACACCACCCTTGTCGTCGTCGAGGCCGACCTCGGTCACCGTGCCCTTCGCGGCGGCGGCCAGCGCGGCCTCCCGTGCGTCGGTCCTCGCGCCCTTCACCGCGGTGAGTTCGGCACGGTCGTCGGCGTCGTGGCCGTCGTCCGTGTCGCGCTGGGCGCCGAGGACCTTGCCGGAGTCGGGGGCGATCCGCACGTCGTACGCGCTGCCGTCGCCCTTGACGACGGTCACCTCCCAGGCGTCCCCGCCGTCGTCCTCCAGGTCGGCGGACAGGGCGGTGCCGGGGGTGTGCTTGAGGGCGGCGGCGATCGCGTCGGCCGCGGTGACGCTTCCGCCGGGGGCCGCCGTACGGTCGTCGGAGGCGTCGTCGTCCCGGTCGTCCGCGGAGTCGGCCTGGTCGTCGGCGTCGGCGCGGTCCGCGGCCGCCCGGGCGCTCGTGCTCGCCTGGCGCTGGGGCGCCGTCGCCTCGTCGTCCCCCGCCGCGAAGGCCGCGACGGTGCCGCCGGTGGTGAGGGCGGCGGCGGTGAGGGTGGCGATGACGAGGTTGCGCTTCATGAGGTTCCTGCCTTTTCGCTCGGTTTCGACGGGATCCACGCTGCCGAACCGACGCTGAAGCCGACCTGAAGCCTCCTGAAAGCTTCTTCAGGTTGGCTTTGCCACCCTGTACGCATGCGTCTGCTGATCGTCGAGGACGAGAAACGACTCGCCGTGTCCCTCGCCAAGGGCCTCACCGCCGAGGGCTACGCCGTCGACGTCGTCCACGACGGCCGGGAGGGACTGCACCGGGCCACAGAGGGGTCGTACGACCTGGTGATCCTGGACATCATGCTGCCCGGCCTCAACGGCTACCGGGTCTGCGCCGCCCTGCGCGCGGCCGGCCACGAGGTGCCGATCCTGATGCTCACCGCCAAGGACGGCGAGTACGACGAGGCCGAGGGCCTGGACACCGGCGCCGACGACTACCTGACCAAGCCCTTCTCCTACGTCGTCCTCGTGGCCCGTATCAAGGCCCTGCTGCGGCGGCGCGGAAACGGCTCCGGGGCCTCCCCGGTGCTCGAACTCGGCGGTCTGCGCATCGACACCGCCGCCCGCCGCGTCGTCCTCGACGGCACAGAGGTCACCCTCACCGCCAAGGAGTTCTCCGTCCTCGAACAGCTCGCGGTGCGGGCCGGCGAGGTGGTCTCCAAGGCGCAGATCCTGGAGCACGTCTGGGACTTCGCGTACGACGGTGACCCGAACATCGTCGAGGTGTACGTCAGCACCCTGCGCCGCAAGCTGGACGCGGGGCTGATCCGCACGGTCCGCGGCGCCGGGTACCGGCTGGAGGCGGGGAGATGAGGCGGCTGTTCGGGTCGGTCCGGGCCCGGGCGACCCTCGGGGCGACCCTGGTGGTGGCCGTGGCCCTGGTCGCGGCCGGGGTGTCGGTGCTGCTGTCGCTGCGCTCCGACCTGATCGACCAGGCGGGCACCCAGGCCGAGCGGACCGCGCGGGGCGTGGCGGCCAACCTGGCCGCCGGGACGCCGTACGACGAGTTGAAGCTGGACGACGACGAGGAGCCCGTGCAGGTGGTCGACGCCCACGGCACGCTGGTCGCGGCGAGCGAGAACCTGGAGCGCGTCAGCGGCACCGGCACGAGCGCGGTGAAGCCGCAGGCACCGCGGGGCGGCACCGGATCCGACGACGAGGACGACGACTCCGCCCTGGAACCCGGTGAGATCGCCGACGAGGTCACCCTCACCAACGGCTCGGCCACCATCGACGGGGAGTCCGCCGACTACCGCTTCGCCGCCCTGGAGGTCGAGGTCCAGGGCAAAGGCAGGCTCACGGTGTACGCCGGCGCCTCCTTGGACGCCGAGCAGGGCGCCGTCGGTACCGCCCAGACCGTCATGCTGATCGGCTTCCCGCTGCTGCTCGGGGTCGTCGCCGCCGTGACCTGGCTGGTCACCCGGCGGGCGCTGCGGCCGGTCGAGGGCATCCGGGCCGAGATGGCCGCGATCACCGCATCCGAGGACCTCGCGCGCCGGGTCCCCGTGCCGGACACCCACGACGAGGTCGCCCGCCTCGCCCGCACCACCAACGAGACGCTGGCCGCGCTGGAGACCTCCGTGGAGCGCCAGCGCCGGTTCGTCGCCGACGCCTCGCACGAACTGCGCAGCCCCATCGCCTCGCTGCGGACCCAGTTGGAGGTCGCCGCCGCCCACCCTGAGCTGCTCGATCTGGAGGGGGCGGTGGAGGACACGGTGCGGTTGCAGCGGCTCGCCGGGGATCTGTTGCTGCTGGCCCGGCTGGACGCGGGGGAGGGGCGCGGTGCTGCCCGGGTCGACCTCGGGGAGCTGGCCGCTCGCTGCGTCCGGGGGCGGGACGGGGTCACGGTCGAGGCGGCGGACGTGGAAGTGGTCGGATCCCGGGGGCAGTTGGAGCGGGTGCTGGGCAACCTGCTCGACAACGCCCGGCGGCACGCGCGGTCCGCGGTCGCCGTGACCGTGCGGCGGGACGGTGCCTGGGCCGTGGTCCAGGTCGCCGACGACGGGGACGGGGTGCCGCCGGCGGATCGGGAGCGGGTGTTCGAGCGTTTCGTACGGCTCGACGAGGCGCGGGCGCGGGACGACGGGGGCGCGGGGCTCGGTCTGGCCATCGCCCGGGATGTCGCGGTGCGGCACGGAGGGTCTTTGACGGTGCGGGACGCGGCGGCAGGCGGGGCCCTTTTCGAGCTCCGCCTGCCGGTGGTGTGACGCGTGCGGGGTGCCTGTGGATGCCTGTGGGCGCGTGCGGACGCCTGTGCGGGTGCCTCGGCCTGCAGTCCGGCGTCTGCCTCGCCGTCGTGGCTGGTCGCGCAGTTCCCCGCGCCCCTGCGGGGCGACTCCTCAGGGACAGCCCCGGTTCACGGACGGCCGCGGTGACCCCGCAAGTGCTCCGCGATCGGCTTCAGGGCCTTGTCCAGTTCGGTCAGGGACTCCGGTGGGACGAGGTCGATGAAGTGCCTCCGCACGGACGCCACATGATGGGGCGCGACCTTCTTCATCGTTTCCATGCCGTGCTCGGTCAGGACCGCGTACAGACCGCGGCGGTCGGACTCGCAGTTCTCGCGCCGGACCAGGTCCGCGTTCTCCATGCGGGTGATCTGGTGCGAGAGCCGGCTCTTGGACTGGAGGGTGGCGGAGGCGAGGTCGCTCATCCGCATCCGTACGCCCTCCGACTCGGAGAGATTGACCAGGATCTCGTAGTCGTTCATCGTCAGGCCGAACGGCTGGAGGTCCCTTTCGAGCTGATACGTCAACAGCCTGTTGACCTCCAGGTGGGTGCGCCAGGCGCACTGCTCCGCATCGGTCAGCCATCGGGTGGCCGTCTCGGTCTCCATGAATGAAGTCTACCTAAAAGGTTGAAAGGCGAACTAATGAGGGTGGTGTGACTGTGCGCACACGTTCGAAGTCACACTCCGCAGACTACCGCTCACAGCCCGAAGCGACGCTGGAGGTCCCCCAGCTGTCCGGGAAGGCGCGGTACCCCCGGCTGCGGTGACTGCCCGGGAGGCGCCCCGTAACCGCCGGGTACCCCCGGCTCGTGCGGCACCGCTCCGGTGGCCTGCTCGGCCATCAGGACCTCGGTCGACTGGAGCAGCACGGTGCCGGCCCCCACGAACTCGAACTGGTGCTCCTCCCCGGAGGCCCCGCCGAGGCCCGTCATCGCACGTAGACCGCCCATCAGACCCGTCATGTACCCGTGGTCGTAGTGGTGGCACGGGGAGGGGCAGTCGGCCCAGCCCACAAGCGCTTGCGGGTCCACCCGGATGGGGGGCTCCATGAACACCACCGGACCGTTGGACGCCGCCACGAACTTTCCGGTTCCGATGAGGGTCAGGAAGCCCGGCACGATCGACTGCTTCAGCGCGAGACTTGGCTGAAAAGCAAGCAAGTTGCCGGAGCGAATGGTCAGGTTGCCCTCGTCGAGGTCGTACGAATTGACGTCGAAGGCCCGGTCGGCGAGGAGCATCTTGCCCGAGCCCTGCGCCACGACCCAGTCGCTCGCGTGCAGAGGCGAATGGAACGACGTACGGACGAGACCGTCGAGACGGCCGTGTCCGATGCCGTTGAACTCCATCTGGCCGTAGTAGGCGATCATCTTCCCCTTCTGCAGGAACCACTGGCTCCCCTTGAGCTCCACGCAGAAGGTGTAGTTGTTGACGTTGTCGTCGGACGGCAGCGTCATGGGGTCGTACACGGTGGGGCCCGTGCCCGGGTAGTGGCTCACAGCTTCTCCTCCGAGGCCTGGACGTACACCGCGCCGTGTCCGCTGAGCTCCAGCTGGAAGGCCTCGCCGGAACCGCGGCCCACCATGTCGCGCCAGCCGAGCGCCGTCGACAGCTTGTTGCGGACGTCGCCGTGGTGGGCGACGTAGGCCTGCGGGTCGACGTGGACAGGCCGCTGGGGGGTGATCGGGACCTCGAAGACACCGCCGTGGGCCATGACCGCCACCGAGCCGTGGCCCTTGAGCGTGGTCGTGAAGAGCCCCTGGCCGCTGATCTGGCCGCGCACCATGCCCATCACGCCGCCCTGCGAGCCCATGAACATGGTGCCCTGCTGGAGGGTGCCCTCGAAGGCGAGCAGCCGGTCGGCCTCGACGTACAGGGTGTCGCCGGTGAGGTTGATGACCGTGACGTGGTGGCCGCCGTGCCCGAAGAGGACGGTGCCGCTGCCTTCCACGGTCATCAGGGGCGTGTCCTCGTTGGCCACCCTGCGGCCGATCATCGACATGACGCCGCCCTGGCCGCCCTGGATGTTGGGGGTGAAGGACACCTCGCCCTTGTACGCCAGCATCGCGCCGCGCTGGCTGAACAGGCGCTGGCCGGGCATCACCGTGGCCTCGACCATCTTGGAGTTGATCTCACGGAAGGGCATGTCACACGTCCCCGGCGATGGTGTTGCGCTCGCTGGGCTGGACGTACACCAGGCCGTCGCCCTCGAAGCGGATCTGGAAGGCCTCGCCGCCGCCCTCGCCCATGAACGTCCGGAACGTCACGCCGGACTGGAAGGACTGGCTGAGGTTGCCCTGGTGGGCGATGTAGGCGCCGGGGTCCACGGTGAGGGGGTACTGGCGGCTGACGTGCAGGACGACGGCGGGGCCGTCCGACATGATCGCGGCCTGTCCGTGGCCCTCGACGGTGGTCGTGAACAGGCCGTTGCCCTGGGTCGCCCCGCGCAGGCCGGTGAAGCTGGTGCCGGTCCTGAGGCCGGCGTCCGTGGCGAGCAGGTTGCTCGACTCCACGTACAGCTTGTCCCCCTGGAGATTCACGAGGTTGATCTCCGAGGCGCGGTCCGCGAACCAGCACGTGCCGTGCCCCTGCACCTCCATCACGGTCATCTGCTCGCCGGTGATGCGCCGGGTGACCATGCCCCGGATGCCCTCGCCGCCGCCGCTGAGTTTCTTGAACGCCATCTGGCCGTCGTACGCGACCATCGAGCCGTTCTTCGCCTTCACGGCGTCGCCGGTCATGTCTACGGCCAGCACTTTGCTGCCTTGGAGTCGAAACATCGCCACGGGGTGAAGGTAGCTGGGGGAAAGGCCTTGCCGACAGTGCCCTGGGGGTGGAGGTGGCCCTGAGTGTGCCCCTAGGGGGTGTCTGCGATGTTTTGTCTGCGGGGTGGGTGGGGGCGGGCGGTTTTGCGCAGTTGCGGCGGCCTGTTGCGGTTCGGTGGGGGTGTGAGGGTTCGGGTGCGGGTTCGGTGGGGGCGGGCGTTTTGCGCAGTTCCCCGCGCCCCTGAGATGCCTGCGGCGGCCTCTTGCTG
>NZ_JBHUXV010000038.1:0-79201 GCF_042669125.1 Streptomyces sp. NPDC057253
GGCGCCAACGAGTGGCAGACCTTCAAGAACGTCATCTTCCCCACCCTGCGCCCCACCAACACCGTCGTCCTGGTCGTCACCATCATCGAGGCACTACGCGCCTTCGACCTGGTCTTCGTCTTCAACAAGGGCGCCCAGGGCACCGAGCTCCTGTCGATCCTGATCACCAACAACATCATCGGCGAGTCCAGCCGGATCGGCTACGGCTCCGCGATCGCCGTGGTCCTGCTGGTCATCTCCCTCGCGGTCATCATCCCCTACCTGATCGCCACCTTCCGGAAGGAGCGGCAAGCGTGAGCACCCTCGCTCCCCCCACCAAAACGCCGGTGCGCCCCGCCCGGATCCTGCTGCACGTCTTCCTCGCCGGCACCGCGCTGGCCTGGCTCGCCCCCCTGCTCTGGGCGATCTTCGCAGCCCTCAGGCCCTACTCCGAGACCAGCAACAAGGGCTATGTGTCCTGGCCGGACAAGCTGACGTTCGAGAACTTCACGAACGCCTTCGAACAGTCCGACATGCTCCACTACTTCGCCAACACCCTGATCATCGCCGTCCCCGCAGTCCTGCTCACCCTGCTGCTCTCCTCGATGGTCGCCTTCTACGTCTCCCGCTTCGACTTCCGCCTCAACCTGTTCCTGCTCCTGGTGTTCACCGCCGGCAACCTGCTCCCCCAGCAGGTCATCATCACCCCCCTGTACCGGCTCTACCTCCTCGTCGACCTGCCCGGCATCACCATGAGCGGCAAGCTCTACGACTCCGCACTCGGCCTGGTCCTGATCCACGTCGCGTTCCAGTCCGGCTTCTGCGCCTTCGTCCTGTCCAACTACATGCGGATGCTCCCGCATGAACTGACCGAGGCCGCCCTGGTCGACGGGGCCTCGGTATGGCGGATGTACTGGCAGATCGTGCTCCCGCTGTGCAAGCCCGCGATGGCCGCCCTGGGCACCCTGCTGTCCATCTGGATCTACAACGACTTCTTCTGGGCCATCGTGCTCATCTCCACCGGCGAGAACATGCCCATCACCTCCGCCCTGAACAACCTCTCCGGCCAGTACTTCACCGACCCCAACCTCGTCGCCGCCGGCGCCCTCCTCACCGCCATCCCCACCCTCATCGTCTACTTCGTACTCCAACGCCAGTTCGTCAGCGGACTGACCCTCGGCGCCAACAAGGGCTGACGACAGCCCCGTTCGAAAGCGACTCCGCATTGACTACCGCACGCCGTCTTCGCCTTCCCGGAATCGCCTACGGCGGCGACTACAACCCCGAGCAGTGGCCCGAGGAGGTCTGGGTCGAGGACGTCCGCCTCATGCGCGAGGCGGGTGTGAACATGGTCAGCGTCAACATCTTCTCGTGGGCCCTGCTGGAGCCCCGCGAGGGCGAGTTCGACTTCTCGCGCCTCGACCGGATCCTCGCCCTGCTCCACGACCACGGCATCGCCGCTGACCTCGCGACCCCCACGGCCGCTCCGCCGGCCTGGTTCTTCCGCGAGCACCCGGACGCCCTGCCGATGGACAGGGACGGCCGGCGACTGTCGTACGGCAGCCGCCAGACCTTCTGTCCCTCCAGCCCCGCCTATCGGGAGGCGGCGCTGCGGGTCGCCCGGGCGCTCGGGGAGCGGTACGCCGACCACCCGGCCGTGGTGATGTGGCACATCCACAACGAGTACGGCTGCCACAACCCCGAGTGCTACTGCGACACTTCGGCCGAGGCCTTCCGGCGCTGGCTGCGGGACCGGTACGGCGATCTGGCCGCCCTCAACGACGCCTGGGGCACCACCTTCTGGAGCCAGTGGTACTACGACTGGGACGAGATCATCCCGCCCCGCGCCACCGGAGCCGTCCCGAACCCCACCCACCAGCTGGACTGGCGGCGCTTCTGCTCCGACCAACAGCTGTCGCTATACAAGGCGGAACGGGACGTGCTGCGCGAAGCCGCTCCGCAGATCCCCGCCACCACCAACTTCATGGTGAACTTCAGCATCGAGGCGCTGGACTACTGGCGCTGGGCACCGGAGTTGGACGTCGTCTCCAACGACCACTACCTGCGCGCGACCGACCCGGAGTCGCAGATCGACGTCGCGCTCAGCGGTGACCTCGTGCGCTCCATGGCCGGCGGCCCATGGCTGCTGATGGAGCACTCCACCGGCGCGGTCAACTGGCAGCCGGTCAACAGGGCCAAGGATCCGGGCGAGATGCGCCGCAACGCCCTCGCCCATGTCGCGCACGGGGCCGACGGCATCGCCTTCTTCCAGTGGCGGGCCGCGAAGGCGGGCGCCGAGCAGTGGCACTCGGCGATGCTGCCGCACGCGGGCACGGACAGCCAGATCTGGCGGGACGTCGTCCAACTGGGCGCTGATCTGGGTGCGTTGGCCGAGGTGCGGGGCAGCACGACGGCCGCCCAGGTCGCCGTGGTGTGGGACTGGAGCGCCCGCTGGGCCCTGGAGCAGCCGTCCCAGCCCAGCGGCGAACTGCGCTTCGTGGACCTGGTGCGGGACTGGTACCGGCCGCTGTGGCAGGCCGGTGTGGCCGTGGACTTCGTACGCCCCGACGCCGACCTGTCCTCCTACCGTCTCGTCCTCGCGCCGAGTCTCTATCTGGTCGACGACGTCGGCGCGGCCAACCTGACCGGCTTCGCCGAACGGGGCGGCACACTGGCCGTCGGCTTCCACAGCGGCACCGTGGACGCCAACTGCCATGTGCGGCTGGGTGGTTACCCGGGGGCCTTCCGGGACGTCCTCGGGGTGTGCACCGACGAACTCTTCCCGCTGCTGCCCGGCGAGACGCGGCAGCTGACGGGAGCGGTCCCCGAGGGCGCCACCGCCACCCTGTGGTCCGAGCGCGTCCGGCTCACGGGCGCCGAGGCCGTCGCCGCCTACGACGACGGGCCGCTGGCGGGTGTCCCGGCCGTCACCCGGCACGCTCCCGGCGCCGGAACCGCCTGGTACCTGGCGACGCGCCCCGACCCCGCGACCCTCGACGCCCTGCTCGCCCGCATCTGCGAGGAGGCCGGCGTCCAGCCGGTTCTCGCCGGCCCGCCGACCGGTCTGGAGGCCGTCCGGCGCACCGGCCCCGACGCCGAGTACCTGTTCCTGATCGACCACGGCGGGAGCGGCGCCGAGGTCCCGGCCGTGGGCGTCGAGCTGCTCACCGGCAAGGACGTCAGTGGCTGGGTCACCGTCCCGCCCGGGGGTGTCGCGGTCGTACGCGAGTCGCGAGACCGGCGGTGAAGAGGTCAGGACCGGCGCAGAACGGGCCCGGACCGGCCGGGCATGAGCGCGGATCTTCCGGGTAGCAGGGACATGCCTATCGGGGAGGGGCCGTCACACCTGGGGAGGTCGCGGCGGCCCTTCTCTCCCCGGCCCGAGTCCTTGGGCACCTGGTGGCTCCCTGAGCCCGGGATGCGTCCTGGTGGGCCCGGCAGGGGAGAATGGGGGCCGTACCCAACGGTCGACCCTTGCGGAGGAGCGGGGAAATGCAGAACGCGCGAGCGGGACAGGTCGCCGGGCCCGAGGACCTCATCGATGTGGCACGTCTGGTCACGGCGTACTACGCACTGCATCCCGACCCGGCCGAGCCGGGGCAGCGGGTGGCGTTCGGCACCTCGGGGCACCGCGGCTCGTCCCTCGGGGCGGCGTTCAACGAGGACCACATCGCGGCCACCAGCCAGGCCATCTGTGAGTACCGTGCCGCCCAGGGCACCGACGGCCCCCTCTTCCTCGGCGCCGACACCCACGCCCTGTCGGAGCCCGCGCGGGTCACGGCGCTCGAGGTCTTCGCGGCCAACGACGTGACCGTGCTGATCGACGAGGCCGACGGCTACACGCCCACCCCGGCCGTCTCGCACGCCATCCTGACCCACAACCGCTCGCGCACCTCCGCGCTCGCGGACGGCGTGGTGGTCACGCCCTCGCACAACCCGCCCGCCGACGGCGGCTTCAAGTACAACCCGCCGAGCGGCGGCCCGGCCGGTTCGGAGGCGACCTCCTGGATCCAGGACCGCGCCAACGAGATCATCACGGGCGGTCTGAAGGACGTCCGGCGTATCCCCTACAGCCGCGCCCTCACCGCGCCCGGCACCGGCCGCTACGACTTCCTCGGCACCTATGTGGCCGACCTGCCGAACGTGCTGGACCTGGAGGCGATCCGGTCCGCCGGGGTGCGGATCGGTGCCGATCCGCTGGGCGGCGCCTCGGTGGCCTACTGGGGCCGGATCGCCGAGCAGCACGGGCTCGACCTGACGGTGGTGAACCCGCTCACCGATCCCACCTGGCGGTTCATGACGCTGGACTGGGACGGCAAGATCCGCATGGACTGCTCGTCGCCGCACGCCATGGCCTCGCTGATCGAGCAGCGCGACCGCTTCGACATCGCCACCGGCAACGACGCCGACGCCGACCGGCACGGCATCGTCACGCCGGACGCGGGGCTGATGAACCCCAACCACTATCTGGCGGTGGCGATCTCCTATCTGTTCTCCCACCGGGAGCAGTGGCCCGCGAAGGCCGGGATCGGCAAGACCCTGGTGTCGTCCAGCATGATCGACCGGGTCGCCGCGGACGTCGGCCGGCCCCTGGTCGAGGTTCCGGTCGGATTCAAGTGGTTCGTGGACGGACTGTCCGACGGCACGCTCGGCTTCGGCGGCGAGGAGTCGGCGGGCGCGTCCTTCCTGCGCCGGGACGGCTCGGTGTGGACCACCGACAAGGACGGCATCATCCTGGCGCTGCTCGCCTCCGAGATCACGGCGGTCACCGGCAAGACCCCCTCGCAGCACTACGCCGGGCTCACCGACCGCTTCGGCGCCCCCGCCTACGCCCGCGTGGACGCCCCGGCCAGCCGCGAGGAGAAGGCCCTGCTGGCCAAGCTGTCCCCGCGCCAGGTCACCGCCGACACCCTCGCCGGCGAGCCGGTCACCACGGTCCTCACCGAGGCCCCCGGCAACGGCGCCGCCCTCGGCGGCATCAAGGTCGGCACCGCCAACGCCTGGTTCGCGGCCCGCCCCTCGGGCACGGAGGACGTCTACAAGATCTACGGCGAGTCCTTCCTCGGCCCGGACCACCTGCGCCAGGTCCAGGAGGAGGCCAGGTCGGTGGTACTGGGGGCACTGGGAGCCTGACCCGGGTCGTCGGTCGTGCCGGGGCGGGGCGGGGGATGCCCGGCCTCTCCCAGGCACGTCGGCAGTGCTGAGGGCCCGGAGGACCCACCCGGCCGGTCGTGGCGACGGCGCTGGAGATCTGCCCCGGCCCCGGATCGGGCTCGCGGCCATGCAGGACCGACCAGCCACGCCGGGTGCGGGGGATCCGGGGCGGAGGTCAACTCCCGGTCGCGGTCCGCTTCGGCGGCCGTACCCGCTTCCGGTCGGCTACGCGGCGCTGTCGCTCGGCGCCCGGTCCCGGTCCCGGCTCGTACGGGCCGGCCTGGACTGCCGTACGAGAGTCGCCGCGGCCGGGTCCCACTCCGGGTGCTCGAAGGTGAAGCCCGCCGCTCGCAGCCGTCCCGGCACCACCCGGCGGCTCTTGAGGAGCAGTTCCGTGTCCGAGCGCAGTGCGAACGCGCCCACCTCGGCCATCCAGCGTGTCGCGGGCAGGCCTGCCGGTACTCCCCAGGCCGTGCGGAGCGCCCGCATGAAGTCGCGGTGCGGGAGGGGGCCGGGTGAGGCGAGGTTCACCGGTCCTTCGAGGTCGTCGCGGGCGATCAGGAAGTCCACCGCTCGTACGAAGTCCTCGGCGTGGATCCAGGAGACGTACTGCGCACCACCGGCCACCGGCCCGCCGAGTCCGAGGCGGACCATCCGCGACAGGACGTCGAACACACCGCCCCGGTCGGCGCTCATGACCATCGCCGAGCGCAGCGCCACCTTGCGGGTCCGGGGCGTCGGCGCCTCGCTCTGCGCCCGCTCCCAGTTCTTCGCGATCTCGACGCTGTGGGCCCAGTAGTCCGGCACCCCGGCCTCCGAGCCGCCGATCACCCCGGTCCCCTCGTCATGGGCGGCGTCGAAGCGGTGGGCGTAGATCGTGGCCGTGCTCATCTGCAACCAGACGCGCGGCGGCCGTGCGGCGGCGGCGATCGCCTCGCCGACCACCCGCGCCGAATCCACCCGGGAGTCCATCATGGCCCGCAGGTTCTCGGCGGTGTAGCGGCAGGACACGCTGCGCCCGGCCAGGTTGATCACGACATCGCTGCCGTCGATCGCCTCGGCCCAGCGGCCTAGGGTGACGCCGTCCCACGCGAGGTGGTGCGGGCGCGTGGGACGCCGGGTCAGCACCGTGACCTCGTGGCCGGCCGCCGTCAGCGCACGGTCGAGAACCGTGCCCACCTGTCCGGTGCCGCCGGGCAGCACAAACTTCATGAGTTCCCCCTCAGCGTGGCTCGGCACCAGCCTAGCCGCAGTTTTTGAACATGTTCAACAGAGGGAGACGTGTGGTGGGTCAGGTCGTCGGGCCCGGTCGGTCCGTGCGCACCCGCTGGGCGACATCGCGCAGCTTGACGTTGTGCTGCTGGGAGATGCGGCGCAGCACGTTGAAGGCCTCGTCCTCGCTCAGGCGGTGCCGCTCCATGAGGATGCCCATGGCCTCGCCGATGGCGTGCCGGGTCTTCATGGCGTCCTCGAGCTGGTCGATGGCGCGGGCGTCGGCCAGGGCCACGGCGGCGTGCGAGGCCAGCAGCCAGCCGGCGGTCTCGATGTCCTCGCCGAAGGCACCGGGGCGCTGGGAGTACAGGTTCAGCGCGCCGAAGTCCGCGTCGTGGGTGTAGAGGAGCACCCCGGTCATGCTGCCGATGTCCAGCTCCCGCGCCGCTGAGGCGTACCGCGGCCAGGTCGGCTGGGACTCGCGCATGTCGGCGATCCGGTACACGCGGTTGCCGTCCGAGCGGTCAGCGAGGTCGAAGCACGGTCCCTCGGCCAGTTCACCCTGGAGCCGGTCGGACGCCTCGACCACGTTTCCGTGGGCGGACAGCGTGACGGCCCGGCCCTTGCGCACCGCCAGGATCCCGGCCGCGTCGCAGCCGTCGACCATTCTCACCGCCGAGGCCACGATCTCGTCCAGCGTGCCCTGCACCGAGTCCTGCGCCAGCAGGTTCCGCGCGAGCAGGGCCATCGACTCGGCGAATTCTCGCCACTCCACCGCCACCACCCGCTTCGATCATTCGTACGAACACACTACCGCCGCCCTGACGAGCACCCCGGGAGGAGCGCGCACCACGCGGGCCTGCGGACCGCTCCCCCGTCGCCGTCGGCACCAAGCCGGTCGACTACCCGGGACCGTACGAAACAGGCCGGATCGAGCCTCACCGTTTCCCAGGACGGCGTACGAGCACGACGAGGGGGCCCGCCGCGAGAAGCACCGCGAGAGCCGCGTAGCCGTAGGTGAGAGTCGTGGCCGTGGCGACGGCGGCGACGAGCAACGGGCCGCCCGCGTCGCCGAGTTCGCGGCCGAGTTCGGCGGAGCCCATGGTCTGGCCCAGGCGTTCCGGTGGGGTCGAGGAGGCCAGCGCGGCGAAGCCGAGCGGGGTGATCAGTCCGGTTCCGGCACCGATCAGCGCGGCCGCGCACAGGACGCCGGTCAGGCCCGGCAGCATCGCGCAGGCCAGGCCGGCCGCGGTGACGAGCAGTCCCGCGAGCAGACCGGAGCGGGTCGTCAGACGCCCCTCGTCGAGGGCGCGCCCGGCCCTGGGCTGGACGACGGCCGCGCAGGCGGCGAGCACGGACACGGCGGCACCGGTGGCGACGGTGCCGAGGCCCGCGGCCCGGCCCGAGACGGGCAGGAAGCCGACGCCGACGGACAGGGCCGCGGTCGCCGCGGCCAAGGCGGCGGTCGGAGCGAGGAAGACGGGATCCACGAGGCGCCGCGCCAGGTCAAGGACGGTCTGCCGGGCCTTGGGCAGCGGCGGTACGACGGGTACGGCGACGGCGGCCCAGACCGCGACGGCCGCGCCCAGCACCGCCAGCACCGCGAACAGCAGCCGCAGTCCCCCGGCCCACACCAGGACGCCGCCGAGCAGCGGGCCGAGGGTGTAGCCGATGGACTTGTAGAAGCCGTAACTGCCGAACGCGCGACCGTGCTTGGCGGCCGGGTTGAGCCGGGCCACCAGGGCGGACGCGGACGGGGAGAACGCGGAGGCCGCGGCGCCCTGGCCCAGCCGGGCGGCCCAGAGCCAGCCCGGGCTGTCGGCGAGGACGTACAGCGCGGAGGCGGCGGCGAAGGCGACGAGGCCGCCGAGCAGCACCGGGCGCGCCCCGATCCGGTCGGCGAGGGCGCCGAACACCGGCTTGAGGAGCACCTCGGCGCCGTCGTACAGGGCGAGGAGGCCGCCCAGCACGAGCAGCGAGGTGACCGCGTCGTCGGAGAGACCGCCGAGGTTGGCGGCGATGCCGTGAGCACCGAAGGCGGTGGTGAAGCCGGCCGCGTAGAGGGGCCACATCTGGCGGGCCGGGGCCGCCTGTCGGGGTGCCGCGGTGGGGTTCACCGGTCGTCGGCCGGGGTCTGGTGGAGGGCGGCGAAGACGCGTTCCGCGTAGTCCTCGCAGGCGGCCGCGCACTGCTTGAGGCGCTCGCCGGCCCGGGCCGCCTCGGGGGTGCCGAAGACGTCCCGGGCGGTCAGGTCCCGGTGCCAGCGCCGCAGCCGTTCCAGCGACTGCTCCTCTTCCTCCAGTTCGGCGAGGGTGAACTTGGCGATGCGGATCTCCTTGGCCAGTTCCTCCTCGAACTTGCCGCAGTCCGCCAGGAACTCCGCCCAGTCGGCCGACCGGGCCGCGCCGAACAGCTCGCGGAGGCGGGCGGCGTCCTGCGGGCCGCGCCCCGACGCGGTGAGCGTCATCGCCTGCCCGCCGGCCTTCTCGGTCAGCGCGAGCGCCCGCCCGATGCCGTCGGCGAAGACCGGCACGTCCGGTACGGCCCAGATGCCCTGGCCGAGCGAGAGCGCGCCGATCTTCCGCAGCTCGCGCCAGACCGCCACCCGGTGCCGGGACGGCTCGGCGTCCAGCTTGATCACGAGAACGAGCCAGCGGCCCGGGGCTTCTTCCTTCGTCACATGCCGGAATGTATCACTTGTTACATCAGCCGCTCAGCGTGTCCAGTACCGGATGTTGCGGAGGCGGGCCTCCGCCCGTCCGGAGCCGTGGTGGTAGACGCCGTTCTTGAAGTAGCGGGTGGCCGGGCCCCGGTCGGCGACGGTCAGGACGAGGGCGTTGTCGAAGTAGACCTTGACCGTGCCGGTGCCGCTGGTCGCCTGGTGGGCGATCTTCACGTTGAACCAGGTGTCGTACGCCCCCGTCCTGAGGACCGTGCCGTCGTAGCGGCGCACGGTGCCCCCGCCCGTGTCGTACACGTTGAGCATGATGTCGGTGGCCGGGGTGCCCGAGGGGTGGACGCCGCGCAGGATCTGCACGAAGGACGCGCCGTCCGTGCCGGAGGGCAGGTAGACGTCGGCGTCCCACATCCGGTTGCCCGTGGTGTAGTCGACCTTCCAGCGCATCTCGGTGCGCGGGTCGGTGGAACTGCCCTCCTCGAAGGGCTCGTCGGTGGCGTACACCCACATCCGGTGGACCCCGTCGCTGTAGCTGTGCCGTTCACCGAGGTCGAGGTTCCAGGGCTTCTGCCAGCTGTAGGCGAACGAGGTCCGGGTCCAGCCGTCCGTGGGATCGGCGGCCGCGACGGCGAGCGCCGTTCGCGGCAGCGCGAGCGCGGCCGAGCCGGCCAGGACCCCGGTTCCGGCCCGTAACAGTGATCTCCGATTCATCGTGTGCCCTTTCCGGTGGGGTGGCGTCGGAGGTGGTGCACGCCGTGCCGGAGAGAACCGCAATACATCGGAGGAGTCAATGACTTGGACACCTCCTGTTGTCAGTCAAGGGGAGAGTTGAGACAAGGCAGCCACCCCTCCTTGGGGATACACCCGATGTATCGCCGATCAGGCGGCCTTCTGCCTGCTGTCCGCGTGGGCGCGGATGATGTCGGCGTACCGATCACCGGTTCCCTTGATCGTGCGCTTCTGGGTCTCGTAGTCGACATGGACGAGCCCGAACCGCTTGTCGTAGCCGTACGCCCA
The DNA here is from genome assembly GCF_042669125.1 of Streptomyces sp. NPDC057253. Classification (NCBI taxonomy): domain Bacteria; kingdom Bacillati; phylum Actinomycetota; class Actinomycetes; order Kitasatosporales; family Streptomycetaceae; genus Streptomyces; species Streptomyces sp. NPDC057253. The sequence goes on from NZ_JBHUXV010000038.1 coordinate 10,040, forward strand.
CTCGAAGTTGTCCAGCAGGGACCAGGCGAAGTACCCGGCCAGCGGGGCGCCCTTGCGGGCGGCGGACGCGCAGGCGGCGAGGTGGTCGATCAGGTACGCCTGGCGTTCCGGGTCGTCGACCGTGCCGTCGGGGCATACGACGTCGGGGTACGCGGAGCCGTTCTCGGTGACGTAGAGCTTGCGGGCGCCGTACTCCTGCGTCAGGCGGAGCAGCAGGGTCTCGATGCCGCTCGCGTCGATCTCCCAGTCCATGCCGGTGCGCGGAACACCGGGGCGGGCGATCTCACGGACCCGGGGCGCCGGTGCGGTGGGGTCGTCGGCCACGGTCGCCGGCATGTAGTAGTTGAGGCCCAGCCAGTCCAGGGGCTGCGCGATCGTCGCCAAGTCGCCCGGCTTCTCCGGCAGTTCGACGCCGTAGACCTCGCGCATGTCGTCGGGGAAGCCGCGGCCGTGGATCGGGTCCAGCCACCAGCGGTTGGTGTGGCCGTCCATGCGGCGGGCGGCCTCGACGTCCTCGGGCCGGTCGGTGGCGGCGTGGATCGTCGAGAGGTTGTTGACGATGCCGACCTGGGCGCCCGGGGCCGCCGCGCGGATGGCCCGGGTGGCCAGGCCATGGCCGAGGAGCAGGTGGTAGGAGGCGCGGACGGCGGCCGTGAGGTCGGTCAGGCCGGGGGCCATCTTGCCCTCCAGGTGACCGATCCACGCCGAGCACAGGGGTTCGTTGAGCGTGGTCCAGTGCTTGACCCGGTCCCCCAGCCGCGCGGCCACGACCGAGGCGTACGAGGCGAAGTGCTCGGCGGTGTCGCGCGCGGGCCAGCCGCCGCGGTCCTGGAGCACCTGGGGCAGGTCCCAGTGGTACAGGGTGACGGACGGGGTGATGCCGGCGGCGAGGAGGCCGTCGATCAACTCGTCGTAGAAGTCCAGGCCCTTGGCGTTGACCGGGCCGTCGCCGCCGGGCACCACACGCGGCCAGGCGACGGACAACCGGTAGGCGTTGGTGCCGAGTCGGCGCATGAGGTCGATGTCCTCGCGCCAGCGGTGGTAGTGGTCGCAGGCGATGTCGCCGGTGTCGCCGCCCGCGACCTTGCCGGGCGTGTGGCTGAAGGTGTCCCAGATCGAGGGGGAACGGCCGTCCTCGGCGACCGCCCCCTCGATCTGGTAGGCGGCCGTGGCCGTGCCCCACAGGAAGTCGTGCGGGAGTGCGGCGAGGTCGATGGTCACGAAAGTCCTTTCGGGGTGGGTCACTTGACGGCGCCCGCCGTCAGCCCGGCGACGAGATAGCGCTGGAGCAGGAGGAATCCGGCGACCACGGGGACGCTGACGACCAGCGAGGCGGCCATGATCTGGTTCCAGTACACGTTGTTGAGGGTGGAGTAGCCCTGGAGTCCGACGGCGAGGGTGCGGGTGGTGTCGTTGGTCATGACGGAGGCGAAGAGCACCTCGCCCCAGGCGGTCATGAAGGCGTAGACGGCGACCGCGACGATCCCGGGGATCGCGGCGGGCACGACCACCCGGAACAGCGCCCCGAGCGGCCCGCAGCCGTCCACCAGTGCCGCCTCGTCCAGGTCGCGCGGCACCGAGTCGAGGTACCCGATCAGCATCCAGATCGAGAACGGCAGCGAGAAGGTGAGGTACGTCAGGATGAGCCCGCCGCGCGAGCCGAACAGGGCGATCCCGGTGGCGTTGCCGATGTTGACGTAGATCAGGAACAGCGGGAGCAGGAAGAGGATGCCGGGGAACATCTGCGTGGACAGCACGGTGACCGTGAAGACGCGCTTGCCCCGGAAGTCGTAGCGGCTGACCGCGTACGCGGCGAAGACCGCGATGACGACCGAGCAGACCGTCGCCGCGCCCGCCACGATCAGGGAGTTCACGAAGTAGCGGGCGAGCGGGATCGTCGACCAGATGTCGATGTACGGCCGGATCGTCACCTCACTCGGCAGCCAGTGGAACTGACCGGTGACGTCGGCGAGCGGCTTCAGCGAGCTGGAGACCATGACGTAGACCGGCAGCAGCACGAAGCCGGTGAGCAGGGTGAGGAAGATCCGCCGGGACCACAGGAACGAACGCGGCGGCGCCATGGGCGAGTGGGGGCTAGACATCGGCCGGCTTCCTTCCCCGGGTGGTCAGCAGCAGGTACACGCCGGTCACCACGAGCAGGAACAGCAGCAGGAGTACGGACATGGCCGAGCCGGTGCCGAAGTTCCAGGTGACGAAGGAGGCTTGGTAGATGTGGACCGAGATGAGGTCCGCGGCCTCCGGGGCCGACCTGCCGAACAGGACGTAGGGCGTGTTGAAGTCGTTGAACGTCCACAGGAACAGCACCAGGAGCAGGACCTGGTTGACCGGGCGCAGGGACGGCAGGGTGATGCGGCGGATCTGCTGCCACAGGCCGGCTCCGTCGAGTGCCGCCGCCTCGTACAGCTCGCCGGGGATGTTCTGGAGTCCGGCCATGACGATGAGGAAGGCGAACGGCCAGCCCTTCCACACGGACACCGTCAGCAGCGCCCAGAAGCTGTTGTCGCCGATGAGCCAGAAGGACGGCTTGTCGGTCAGGTGCAGCTGGTCGTGCAGGACGTGGTTCACCAGGCCGTTGTCGTGCTGGAACATGAACACCCAGGTGATGACGGCCGCGTAGACCGGCAGCGCGTACGGCACCAGGAACAGGGCGCGCAGCAGGCCCCGGCCCCGGAAGGTGTCCTGCATGAAGACGGCCGCCGCCGTGCCGATCAGCCAGCACAGGCCGACCGACAGCAGCGTGAAGGCGACGGTGACGAGGAACGAGTGCAGCAGGGCCTCGCCGACCGGGGCGTCGAAGTCCACCGACACCTTGTAGTTGTCGAGGCCGGACCAGGGCGCGGCGCCCCAGTCGCGGATGTAGAACTGGGTGAGCTCCTTGAAGCTCATCACGGCGCCGATGACCATCGGCACCAGGTGGACCAGGAGTTCGAGGAGCAGGGCCGGCAGCAGGAGCAGGTACGGCAGCCCGATGCGCCGGATCCTTCCGGGGCGGCGGCGGGGATGAGGATGCGCCGCCCCGGAAGGGGTCTTGTCCACGGACTGCTCCGCGGGAGCGGTGGTGGTCATCGTGCTCACTTCGTCGGCATCTGCTGCTGGGCCTTCTCCAGCGCCGCCTTCACCGAGTCGGTGGTGATCGCGCGTCCGGCGGCCGCGTCGGCGAACAGGTCCTTGACTGCGGTCCCTACGGCGGTCTCGAACTGTGACTCGTCGGCGACCTGCGGCAGCGCGGCGGCGCTGGTGGCGAGGGTGTCCTTGAGGACCTTGTTGGCGCCCGAGCTGAAGGTGGCGTCCGCCTGCACGGTCTTGACCGGCGGGATGGAGCTGTAGGCGGTGTTGAGGATCTTCTGCTCGGCGTCGCTGGTCATGAACTTCACGAACTTCTTGGCGCCGTCGATGTTGTCGGTGTTCTTGAAGACGGCCAGGTTGATGCCCATGACGGCGGAGTTGACCTGGGTGCCGGTGCCGGGGGTACCGGACTGCACGGGCACCGGTGCGATGCCGTACTTGTCCTCGCTCATGCCCTGGGACTTCAGGTTGGCGGACGCGGACTGCCACAGCAGCATGGCCTGGTTGCCCTTGGCGAAGTCGCTCACCGACTGGTTCTGGGCGTACTCGGCGTCGCCGGTCGGGATGACCTTGTCCTTGGCCATGAGGTCGACGTACTGCTTGACCGCGGCCACCACGTTGTCGTTGGTGAAGTCGGGCTTGCCGTCGGGGGTGAAGAAGTCGCCGCCGTGCTGCTTGGCGAAGACGAAGACGTGGTGGATGTTCTCCGACAGGTTCGCGCCCTCGGCTCCGAGCGCCGACTTGCCCTTGGCCTGGATCTTCTTGCCGTCGGCTATCAACTCGGCCCAGGTGGCCGGAGGCTCGGTGATACCGGCGTCGGCGAAGATCTGCTTGTTGTAGTAGAGGGCGTAGGCCATGGAGTAGAGCGGGACCGCGGCCGGGTCCTTGCCCTCGGCGCCGGTGGAGCCGAGCGCGGAGTCGACGAAGCGGTCCTTGCCGCCGATCGCGGCGAAGTTCTTGGCGTCCCAGGGCAGCAGCGCGCCGGTGGCCTGGAGGGACGCGCTCCAGGTGTTGCCGATGTTGAGGACGTCGGGGCCCTGGCCCGAGGTGGTCGCGGTGAGGATCCGGTTGAGCAGGTCGGACCAGGGGACGACCTCCACCTTGACCTTGATGCCGGTCTGCTTCTCGAACTTGTCGAGCTCGGGCTGGAGGACCTTCTTGTCGACCTCGATGCTGGCGCCCTGGTTGGAGGCCCAGTAGGTGAGGGTCTTCGGCGAGTCGTTGGACCCGTCGCTCGTCGACGATCCGCCGCCGCAGGCGGTGACGAGCGTCAGCAGCGAGGCGGTGACGGCTCCGGCGGCCGCGGCTCGGGTTCTGCGCATCTGGCGTCCCTTCCAGGGGAGACCCGCGGGTGCGTTCACTTCCCGAACGTCACCCAGGAGTTAATTTATGGCGTGATTTAAGACGCGAAGGAAACGCGCGTCAAGGGTCCGGACCGGGGTATCTTGCAGGTCGGGGCCGATCCGGAAGGATTCACATGGCGGTGCGGAACGGGCGGACGGTGCGCGACCTGCGACGGGGCAACCGCACCGCCGTACTACAACGGTTGTATTTCGACGGCCCCATGAGCCGCTTCGCCCTGGCCCCGGCCACCGGCCTCAGCGCCGGCTCCGTCAGCAACGTGGTCGCGGACCTGGTGGCGGACGACCTGATCGAGGAGGCCGGCACCGTCGAGTCCGACGGCGGGCGCCCCCGCACCCTGCTGCGGGTCGCGGCCGGCGGCGGCCACATGATCGGCGTCGATGTCGGCGAGACCCGCGTCCGCGTCGAGCTCTTCGACCTCACGCTGACCGAACTCGCCCGTACCGAAAGGCCCTTGGAGCACCACGGCTACGACGTCGAGGTCGTCGTGGGCCACATCCGGGACGGCGTGGCCGAGGTCCTCGCCGCGACCGACATCGCCCCGGAACGGCTGCTGGGCGTCGGGATCGGCGTCCCGGGCATCGTGGCCCGCGCGCCCGGGCAGGGTGCCGTGGTCCACGGCCAGACGATCGGCTGGGACGCCGTCCCGCTCGAATCCCTGCTGCGTTCGACCGGTGAACTCCCGGACTCCGTCCCGTACTTCATCGACAACGGCGCCCGGACGCTCGGCCAGGCCGAGCTGTGGTTCGGAGCGGGCCGGGGCTGCCGCAACGCGGTGGTCGTCCTCTTCGGCTCGGGCATCGGCGCGTGCCTCGTCACCGAGGACGTGGAGTACGGCCGCCCGCTCGAGTTCGGACACCTGACCGCCCGGGTCAGGGGCCGCCGCTGCCGCTGCGGCGCGCTGGGCTGCCTGGAGGCGTACGCGGGCGCGGAGGCGCTGCTGGAGCGGTGGCGGGAGGAGGGGGGACGTCCGCCGGAGGGGGCGGACGAGGAGAGCGCGTTGACGGTGATGCTGGGGGCGGCTTATCCGGGCGAGGGCGACTCTGGTGGTGGCGCGGGCGACCCGGGTGACGGTCTGGATGAGGGGGGTGGCGGCGCGGGCGACCCGGGTGACGGTCCGGGAAGGCCGAGTGACGGCGCGGACGCCGGGGGTGGCGCGGGCGCCGGAGGTGGTGGCCGGGGGCGCCATGAAGCCGACCCGGTGGCGTTGGCCCTCCTGGAGGAGGCCGCCGAGTACGTGGGTGCAGGGCTGTCCGATCTGATCAACCTGTTTCAGCCCGAGCGCATCCTCATCGGCGGCTGGGCAGGTCTCCAGCTCGGCCCGCGCCTCCTGCCCGCCGTACGCCGGTACGCCGACGCGTACGCCTTGCGCCACCCCGCCGAGCGCGTCTCCATCGACCTCGGCGAACTCGGCCCGGACGCGGTGACGGTGGGCGCCGCGATTCTGCCGCTCGCCGACTTCTTCGCCCGCGGCGGAGAGCGCGGCAACCGTGGTCGGGAGCGGGTGGGTTGATCGCCCCCGTGCGCCTCGTCGATCAGGCGCGGTCGTGGAGCGTGACCTGGTAGCCGTCGGGGTCGGCGAAGGTGAAGGTGCGGCCGAAGGGACCGTCGATCGGTGCGGACACGATCGTCCGGCCGTCGGCGACGAGCGCGTCGTGGATGTCCTGGACGCCGGTGGCGTGGAGCCAGATCGCGACCCCGATGCCGGGCTGGGCGGCGGACGCGAGGTCGGTGCCGGGAATGATGTCGCGGAGTGCGAACGCGATGGGCTTCGTCTCGAAGACGACGGCGTGCGGAGGTCCGGCCGGCGAGCGGACGAGGCCGAGATAGCGCTCGTAGAACGCCTGGGAGGCGTCGAGGTCGCGCACTTGGAGTGAGATGAAGTCGGGGCCGGTGGCGGGCATGGTGACGCTCCTTCGTTACGTGTCAGTTTTCTGACACGCGGCAAGCTATGTCAGAATGCTGACATGAGTCAAGAAGGTGTCGGCATCGACCTGGAGACGTCACTGGGCTACCTGCTCAAGGAGGCGTCGAGCGCGCTGCGCGCCGCGATGGAGGAAGTGCTGCGGCCGCTCGGGATGAGCGTGACGCACTACTCCTGCCTCGAACTCCTGGCACAGCGACCGGGCTTGTCGAACTCCGAGCTCGCGCGGGGCGCGTTCGTGACACGGCAGACGATGAACGTACTGCTCCAGTCCCTGGAACGGGACGGCTACGTGACCAGGCCCGCGGAGGCACCCGTGGGCAAGGCGCTGCCCACGCGGCTGACACCCCGCGGCCGGCGAAGCCTCGAGAAGGCGAGCGCGGCGGTTCGGTCCGTCGAGGCCAGAATGCTGGCGGGGCTGACCGAGAGCGAGCAGTCCGCCGCGTTCGGGGCCCTGCGGAGCATGGTCCACTCCCTGCGGGGCGACGGGGGCGCGTAGGTCGTTCAACGGCCGGCTTCCTCGGGGCGTCGGGAACGCCAGGGGAACTGTCGTAGTTGACATGAGGGGCTGCCGGCACGAACACGCGTCCGGCCGGCCCGAGGCGACCGGTTACAGTGCGCGGGACGGCAGTCCGGTCAGGGAAGGAACAGTGTGACCGAGACCAGTGACACCCGGCCGACCGAGGGTGAGGCGCGAGCGCCGCGGCAGAGCCGAGTGCTCCGCCTCCTGCGGTACCTCCCCCTGATCGCCCCCGTCCTGCTGTGGGCGGTGCCCTGCTGGGTGCTCCTGTACGCCGGCCAGCACTGGCCGCTGCCCGTCACGTCGGCCGGCACCCTCCTGTTCGTCCTCGGCCTCATCGGTATGCCGCTCGCGATGGCCCGCGGCCACGGCCGGCGCCAGCAGGACGGGGCGGCGATCCTCGGCGACACTCTGCTGGGCGGCAGCTGGGTCCTGTTCACCTGGTCCGTCCTGCTCGGCGTCCTCCTGCGGCTCGCCCTGACGGTGGCCGGCGTCGGTGACAGCCAGGACCGGGCCCGGATCGTCACCTGGGCCGTCCTCGGCGTCACCGCCGTGCTGCTCATCTGGGGATACGCCGAAGCCCGCCGCGTACCGCGAGTGCGCCGGCTCGACGTACAACTCCCCCGGCTCGGCGCCGGGTTGGACGGCCTGCGCGTCGCCCTCATCACCGACACCCACTACGGCCCCCTCGATCGCGCCCGCTGGTCGGCCCGGGTGTGCGAGACGGTGAACACCCTGGAAGCCGACCTGGTCTGCCACACCGGCGACATCGCGGACGGCACCGCCGAACGCCGCCGCGCCCAAGCCACCCCCCTCGCCACCGTGCGGGCCACCGAGGGGCGCGTCTACGTCACCGGCAACCACGAGTACTACAGCGAGGCCCAGGGCTGGGTCGACCTGATGGACGAGCTCGGCTGGGAACCGCTGCGCAATCGCCATGTGCTGCTCGAACGCGGCGGCGACACCCTCGTGGTCGCCGGTGTGGACGACGTCACCGCCGAGTCCTCCGGCCTTGTGGGCCACCGCGCCCACCTCGCCGGAGCGCTGCACGGCGCCGACCCCGACCTGCCCGTCCTGCTCCTGGCGCACCAGCCCAAGTTCATCGACCGGGCGGCAGCCGCCGGCATCGACCTCCAGCTCTCCGGCCACACTCACGGCGGCCAGATCTGGCCCTTCCACCACCTCGTCCGCCTCGACCAGCCGGCCCTGGCCGGCCTGACCCGCCACGGCCCCCGCACCCTCCTCTACACCAGCCGCGGCACCGGCTTCTGGGGCCCACCGTTCCGCATCTTCGCCCCCAGCGAGATCACCCTGCTCGTCCTGCGCGCCCCGCAGCCGTCGTAGCACCCGCCGCGCAGCGGGGTCACTCCCGCCGCCACCACGGGCTCAGCGGCCCCAGCGCAACGCGGCCGTCTGCACGGGCGCGTCCCACAGCCGCAGCATCTCGTCATCGGCCCGGCAGAGTGTCAGCGAGCAGCCCGCCATGTCCAGCGACGTGACGTAGTTGCCCACGAGCACCCGCGCCACCGGCACGCTCCGGGCCTCCAGCAGCCGGGCCACCTCGGCGTGGAACCCGTACAGCTCCAGCAGCGGCGTCCCTCCCATCCCGTTGACCAGGGCCAGGACCGGCCCGTCGGCCGGAGCCATCTCGCCCACCTCCTCGAGTACGGCGCCCACCGCGACCTCCGCGATCTCCCGGGCCGGCATCACCGCGCGCCGCTCCCGGCCCGGCTCGCCGTGGATCCCGACGCCGAGCTCCATCTCCCCGTCCGGCAGGTCGAAGGTCGGGCCTCCCTTGGCGGGAGTGCTGCAGGCGGTGAGCGCCACGCCGAAGCTGCGCGAGCACTCGTTGACGCGCCGGGCGATGGCGGCCACCTGCTCCAGCGGTGCGCCCTCCTCGGCGGCCGCCCCGGCGATCTTCTCCACGAAGAGGGTCGCCCCGGTGCCCCGCCGTCCGGCCGTGTACAGGCTGTCGGTGACGGCGACGTCGTCGTTGACCAGGACCTGCTCGACCCGGACGCCGTCCTCCTCGGCCAGTTCGGCGGCCATCTGGAAGTTCAGCACGTCCCCGGTGTAGTTCTTGACGACGAACAGCACGCCCTGCCCGGCCTCGACGGCGCCTGCCGCGTGCAGCATCTGCTCCGGGACGGGCGAGGTGAACACCTCCCCTGGACACGCGGCCGACAGCATCCCGTACCCGACGAAACCGCCGTGCAGCGGCTCGTGCCCGGAACCGCCGCCGGACACCAGACCGACCCGCCCGCCCTCCCGGGCGTCCCGCCGTACGACCACCCGCCGCTCCACGTCCACGTCCAGCTCCGGGTGGGCGGCAGCCAACCCCTCCAGGGCATCGGCGACCACGGTCTCCGGACTGTTGATCAGCATCTTCATGGCACCTCCCGGGTGGAACCGGCGCCCGAGTGTCCTCACGGAGCTCAGGCACCGCCGCTGACAGGCGGGCGCCTGCGCGATCGCTCGCCCCACGTTCAGTGTGCCGCTGCACCGTGGCCATCCGCCTGCCGGGGCGGGAGTGCGGCGGCGTACTCGTCGGCGGGTACGGCGGCCTCGTGGACGGCGGAGCAGGTGCTGCCGTCGCCCCGCACGCGCATGTCTCCGGCCGGTCCTACAATGATTTTTGGAGGCTCGGGGCAGTCGACAGCCGACCTTCGGGCCGGCGGGAAGCGGGCACCCATGGCTGAGCGACTCAAGAGATCAGGACTGGTCGGCGAGCTTTCAGCGGAATTCGCCGGCACGATGATCCTCATCCTCTTCGGTTGTGGCGTGGTGGCTCAGGTGGTCGCCGGCGGGGCCCTCACGAATCCCGCGGGCGGCCTCGGAAACCACGACAGCATCGCCTGGGCCTGGGGCCTCGGCGTCACCCTCGGTGTGTACGTCGCGGCGAGGCTGAGCGGTGCACACCTCAATCCCGCGGTGACCCTCGCGCTGGCGACGTTCAAGGGGTTCCCGTGGAGCAAAGTGGCTCCCTACGCGCTGGCCCAGACAGCCGGCGCCTTCGTGGCAGCCCTGATCGTCCGGTGGAACTACACCGAGGCGCTGGCGAAGGCGGATCCCACCCACACGATCAAGACGCAGGGCGTCTTCTCCACGCTCCCCGCGAACGGCAACCCGAACCTGCCGGTCCACGAATGGGGCGCATTCCGCGACCAGGTCATCGGCACCGCGATCCTGCTGCTGCTGATCCTGGCGGTCACGGACCTGCTCAACACGCCCCCCGGCGCCAACCTGGCACCGTTCATCGTCGGTCTGATCGTCGTGGCCATCGGTATGGCCTGGGGTACCAACGCGGGGTACGCGATCAACCCGGCACGCGACTTCGGTCCCCGGCTGGCCAGCTTCCTCACCGGGTACGGCGGAGCGTGGCGAGATCAGTACGGGAACTTCTACTTCTGGGTGCCGATCGTCGGTCCGGTGGTCGGAGGCCTGCTGGGAGCGGGCCTGTACAAGGTCTTCATCGGCCGGTTCCTGCCGACCGCTGAGCCGGAGCCCCCCGGACGGGTCCCGGCCCCGGACGAGAACTGACCGGCTCCCGGGGTGGCCGGGATCCGGCTGCCCCGGGAGAGCCCAAGGAGAGGCGGCATCCCATGGCGGACTTCGTCGGCGCGGTGGACCAAGGCACCACCAGCACCCGTTTCATGATCTTCGACCATGCCGGCAACGAGGTGGCGCGGCACCAGCTGGAGCACTCACAGATCCTCCCGCGCTCGGGGTGGGTCGAACACGACCCGGTGGAGATCTGGGAGCGCACCAACTCGGTGATCCAGAACGCCCTCCGGCACGGAAACCTCTCGCCGGAGGACCTGGCGGCCATCGGTATCACCAACCAACGCGAGACGACCGTCGTCTGGGACCCGCGCAACGGCCGTCCCTACTACAACGCCATCGTCTGGCAGGACACCCGTACCGACTCCATCGCGGCAGCGCTGGACCGCTCGGGCCAGGGCGACGTGATCCGCCGCAAGGCGGGGCTGCCACCGGCCACGTACTTTTCCGGCGGCAAGATCCAGTGGATCCTGGAGAACGTCGACGGAGTCCGCGAGGCGGCCGAGCAGGGCCATGCCCTCTTCGGCAACACCGACGCCTGGGTGCTGTGGAACCTCACCGGCGGCCCCGACGGCGGCGTCCACGCCACCGACGTGACCAATGCCAGCCGCACCATGCTGATGGACCTGGAGACCCTCGACTGGGACGACGAGCTGCTGGGCTTCTTCGGCGTTCCCCGGGCGATGCTGCCGACCATCAACCCGTCCTCCCACCGGGAGGCGTTCGGACAGACCCGTACGTCCCGGCCGCTGCGGGCGGCCATCCCCATCACCGGTGTGCTCGGCGACCAGCAGGCGGCCACCGTCGGGCAGGTCTGCTATGCGCCCGGCGAAGCCAAGAACACCTACGGCACCGGCAACTTCCTGGTGCTCAACACCGGCACGGAACTGGTGCGGTCCCGGAACGGCCTCCTGACCACCGTGGCGTACCAGTTCGGCGACAGCCCGGCGATCTACGCGCTCGAAGGCTCCATCGCCGTCACCGGCTCCGCGGTGCAGTGGCTGCGCGACCAGCTGAAGATCATCAGCGATGCCGCAGAGAGCGAACGTCTGGCGCGTACCGTCGAGGACAACGGCGGGATCTACTTCGTCCCCGCCTTCTCCGGCCTGTTCGCCCCGTACTGGCGCTCCGACGCCCGCGGCGCGATCGTCGGCCTCGCCCGGTACAACGACAACGGCCATGTGGCGCGGGCCACCCTGGAAGCCATCTGCTACCAGAGCCGCGACGTCGTGGAGGCCATGGAGCAGGACTCCGGCGTCCATCTCGACGTGCTCAAGGTCGACGGCGGCGTGACGGCCAACGACCTGTGCATGCAGATCCAGGCCGACGTCCTCGGCGTGCCGGTCAGCCGCCCGGTCGTCGCCGAGACCACCGCGCTCGGCGCCGCGTACGCCGCCGGTCTGGCCACCGGTTTCTGGCAGGACACGGACGAACTGCGCACCCACTGGCAGGAGTCCAAGCGCTGGGAGCCCCAGTGGTCCGACGAACAGCGCGCGGAGGGGTACGCGGGCTGGAAGAAGGCGGTGGAGCGCACGCTCGACTGGGCCAAGGTCGAGTAGCAGCCGCAGCCCCCGGTTCCGGCCGGGGGCGACCGAAGGGGCCCGCCCGAGCCGAGCGCGCCGCCGGCCCACCCGCCCGAGCCGAGTGCGCCGCCCGCACCCGCTGCACGAGGAGGAGACCATGGCGAACCCGGTGGCCCTCTCGCCCGGCGCACGCGCGGAGGCCCTCGTCCGACTGGGAGAGGGCGAGCTCGACGTCCTAGTCGTCGGGGGCGGCGTGGTCGGCGCGGGCGCGGCCCTGGACGCCGCCACCCGCGGCCTGCGGGTCGGCCTCGTGGAAGCCCGGGACTGGGCCTCGGGCACGTCCAGCCGCTCCAGCAAGCTCATCCACGGCGGCCTGCGCTACCTGGAGATGCTGGACTTCCGGCTCGTCGCCGAAGCCCTCAAGGAACGCGGACTCCTGCTTCAGTACCTGGCCCCTCATCTGGTGCGTCCGGTCCCGTTCCTCTACCCCCTGCAACACCGGATCCGGGAGCGTCCCTACGTCGGCGCCGGCGTACTGCTGTACGACACCATGGCCGCGGCCTCCGGTACCTCCAGAGGTCTGCCCCACCACCGCCACCTGGGCAAACGCCGAGCCCTGCAGGAGGCGCCCGCACTGCGCTCCGACGCCCTGGTCGGCGCGATCCAGTACTGGGACGCCCAGGTCGACGACGCCCGGCACACCCTGTTCCTCGCCCGCACGGCCGCCGGCTACGGAGCGCTGGCCGCCAACCGCACCCGGGTGAGCCGCTTCCTGCGGCAGGGCGAGCGGGTGGTGGGAGCCGCGGTCACGGACCTGGAGACCGGCGACGAGACAGAGGTGCGAGCCAAGCAGGTCATCAACGCGACCGGCGTGTGGACCGACGACACCCAGGCCCTCGCCGGCACCCGCGGCCAGTTCCACGTCCGCGCCTCCAAGGGCGTCCACCTGCTGGTCCCCCGTGACCGGATCAACTCCCGTACCGGGCTGATCCTGCGGACCGAGAAGAGCGTGCTGTTCGTCATCCCCTGGGGACGGCACTGGATCATCGGGACCACCGACACCGACTGGACCCTCGACAAGGCCCATCCCGCCCTCAGCTCCAAGGACGTCACCTACCTTCTGGACCACGTCAACAGCGTCCTGGCCACGCCCTTGGCTCCGGAGGACGTCGAAGGCGTCTACGCCGGTCTGCGTCCCCTCCTGTCCGGCGAGGCCGCGGACACCAGCAAACTGTCCCGGGAGCACCTGGTCGCCCACCCGGTACCGGGTCTCGTCGTGGTGGCCGGCGGCAAGTACACGACCTATCGGGTGATGGCCAAGGACGCGGTCGACGAGGCGGCCCGCGGCCTGGACGAGAAGGTGCCCGACTGCGTCACGCAGCGCGTCCCGCTGCTCGGCGCCGACGGTTATCCGGCCCTGTGGAACTCCCGCCACAACCTCGCCGAGTCCTCCGGGCTCCATGTCGCCCGCATCGAGCACCTGTTGAAGCGCTACGGCTCCCTGGTGCACGAGCTGCTCGCCATGGTCGCGGCCGACTCCTCGCTCGGCGAGCCGTTGCCGAGCTCCGACGACTACCTGCGGGTCGAGGCCGTCTACGCGGTGACCCATGAGGGTGCTCGTCACCTGGAGGACGTGCTCGCCCGCCGCACCCGGATCTCCATCGAGTCCTGGGACCGAGGTGTGGACGCGGCGCGGACCGTCGTGGAACTGATGGCGCCTCACCTGGGATGGGACCAGGCGAACCGGGACCATGAGGTCGACCACTACCTGAAGCGGGTGGCCGCCGAACGCGAGGCCCAGCAGCAGCCGGACGACCGGACCGCCGACGCGGTACGGCTCGGCGCCCCCGACATCAGCCCGGTGCACTGAGCAAGGCCCTGAACCCCCATTCCACGAGCCGGCATGGTGGCCCCACGCATAGGCAAGCCTCGAACTATGTTGCCCCGCCACATGTGACCCTGACGTGCGCATTCCTACGGTGTCCGGACACGTACCCGTCCCCACCGCACACGAGGAAGTGGCGCACATGGCCTCCGCAGCACCCGCCCCACCGACGCCGAACAACCTCAAGCGCATCGTCGCCGCCAGCCTCATCGGCACCACCATCGAGTGGTACGACTTCTTCCTCTACGGCTCCGCGGCCGCCCTGGTCTTCAACAAGCTGTTCTTCCCGGACTCCGACCCGCTCGTCGGCACCCTGCTCTCCTTCCTGACGTACGCCGTCGGATTCGCCGCCCGCCCGCTCGGCGCCCTGGTGTTCGGGCACTACGGCGACCGGCTGGGCCGCAAGAAGCTGCTGGTGCTGAGCCTGCTGCTGATGGGCGGGGCGACCTTCGCGATCGGCCTGCTGCCGACGCACGCGACCGTCGGCAGCGCCGCTCCCGTGCTGCTGACCGTGCTCCGTCTGATCCAGGGCTTCGCGCTGGGCGGCGAGTGGGGCGGCGCCGTACTCCTGGTGTCCGAGCACGGGGACGCGCGTCGGCGCGGCTTCTGGGCCTCCTGGCCGCAGACCGGGGCGCCGGCCGGGCAACTCCTCGCGACGGGCGTGCTGTCGCTGCTGACCGCCGTCCTGTCGGACGCCGCGTTCGGCAGCTGGGGCTGGCGGATTCCCTTCCTGCTGTCCGGTGTCCTGGTGATCGTCGGGCTGTGGATCCGGCTCTCCGTCGACGAATCACCCGTGTTCAAGGAGGCGTTGGCGCAGGCGGAGGCCCGCAAGGCGGCGCAAGACGGCGCGACCGAGAAGCTGCCGATCGTCTCGGTGCTGCGGCACCACTGGCGCGATGTGCTGGTGGCGATGGGCGCCCGCATGGCGGAGAACATCAGCTACTACGTCATCACCGCGTTCATCCTCGTCTACGCCACCACCTCGGCCGGTGTCTCCAAGCAGACCGCCCTCAACTCGGTGCTCATCGCCTCGGCCGTGCACTTCGCGGTGATCCCCGCCTGGGGCGCCCTGTCCGACCGCATCGGCCGCCGCCCGGTGTACCTGCTCGGCGCCGTCGGCGTGGGTGCCTGGATGTTCCCGTTCTTCTCGCTCATCGACACCGGCGGCTTCGGCAACCTGGTCCTCGCGGTGACCGTCGGACTCGTCCTGCACGGGGCCATGTACGCGCCCCAGGCGGCCTTCTTCTCCGAGATGTTCGCGACCCGCATGCGGTACTCCGGTGCCTCCATCGGCGCGCAGTTCGCCTCCGTCGCGGCCGGCGCCCCCGCCCCGCTCATCGCCACCGCGCTCCTGTCCGACTACGGCACCTCCACCCCGATCGCCCTCTACGTCATCGCCGCGGCCGTCCTGACGGTCATCGCCGTCGGCGTCGCCCAGGAGACCCGCCACCGGGACCTGGCCGACGTCGAACCGGCCGCCGACCCCGCCGCCGAGCCGGCGTCAGCGGCCCAGTCCCCGGCCGCGGACGCCCGAACCGTCTGACCCCCGCGCACACCTGAGCCGGACCGACCCCCGTACGCCCACGTGTACGGGGGTCACGGCCGTGCCGACGCCGACAACCGGTGCAGTCGCAGGGCGAGTTGGATCTCCAGGGCGCGGGCGGGGCTCTGCCAGTCCTCGCCGAGCAGCCGGCCCACCCGCTCCAGGCGCTGGGCGACGGTGTTGACGTGGACGTGCAGGTCGTCCTTGGTGCGGGCCGGGCTCATCCCGCAGGCGAAGTAGGCGTCCAGGGTGCGCAGGAGGTCGGTGCCCCGCCGCTCGTCGTACCCGACGACCTGACCGATGGTCCGCTCGACGAAGCCCGCGATGTCCCGGTCGCCGGCCAGGAGCAGCCCGAGGAACCCGAAGTCCTCGGCGGCGGCCCCGTCCCCCGAACGCCCCAGGAGCCGCAGTGCGTCGAGGCACCGCCGGCCCTCCTCGTAGGCGGCGGCCACGGCGTCCGGGTGGGTGGCGAGGTCGCGCACCGGGGCGGAGGCGCCGACGGTGACCGCCTCATGGACGGCGGTGCCGAGGTGTCCGGCGGTGCGGCGGGCCAGTTCGGTGGCGGTGTCCCCGGCGGCCAGGGGCAGCAGCAGGACGGTGCCGCCGTCCCGGGCGGCGGCCAGGCCGTGCCGGGTCGCGGCGAGGTGGGAGGCCGCGGACCACAGGCGTCTGCGGGCGGCCGCCTCCTGGTCGGCGTCGGCCGCGGGGCCGTCGAGCCGCGCCGCCAGCACGACATGGGTGGCGTCGAGATCGGCCGCCAGCCGGGCGGCCCGCTCCCGCAGCAGGCGCGGGTCACGGTCGCGGGCGTCGAGCAGGTCGTCCAGGAGCTCACCGCGCACCCGCTGTTCGGCCTCCGACGCGGAGCGTCTGGCGAGCAGCAGCAGGGAGGTGACCATCGCGGCACGCTCCAGGGTGCGCTGGTCGACGGGGTCGAGCCCGGGGTGGCCGCGCAGCACGAGCGCGCCGAGGAGTTCGCCGCCCGCGGCGACGGCGGCGATCCAGTCGTCCTGGTGCCGTACGGCGTGGCCCTCGGCCCGGGAGGTCTCCAGCGCCTCGGCGGGCGCGCTCTCGGTGAACTCGACCGTGCCGTCGAGGATCTCGGAGACGGCCGCCGCCACGTCGTGCACCCCGCCGCCCCGCAGAACCAGTTCGGCGAGGCGGTCGTGGACGTCGGAGGCGCGCTCGATGACCCCGCTGCGGTCCCGGATGATCTCGTTGGCCCGCTCCAGTTCGGTCAGGGCCGAGCGGGTCTCGGTGAGGAGGTTCGCGGTGTCGATGGCGGCCGCGGCGAGGGCGGCGAACGAGCCGAGGAGCGCGATCTGCTCCCGCTCGAAGACCCGGGCCCGCCGGTCCGCCGCGAACAGCACCCCGATGACGTGGTGCCCCAGGGTCAGCGGCACGCCGAGGATGGCGACCAGGCCCTCGTCCCGGACGCCCGAGTCGATGGCCAGGGTGTGCTGGAAGCGGTCGTCCTTGAAGTAGTCGTCGGTGACATAGGGCCGCGCGGTCTGGGCGACCAGTCCGCCGAGCCCCTCGCCCATCCCGAGCCGCAGCTGCTGGAAGCGGGCGGCGACCGAGCCCTCCGTGACCCGCATGTACGTGTCGCCCCGGGCCGGGTCGTGCAGGCTCAGGTACGCCACGTCCGTGCCGAGCAGGGACCTCGCGCGCTGCACGATGGCCCGCAGCACCGCGTCCAGGTCCCTGAGCCCGGCCAGGTCGTGGGCCGTCTCGAACAGGGCGGACAGTTCGGCCTCGCGCCGGCGCCGGCCCTCCAGCTCGGACCGCACCCGCAGGGCGAGCGCCTTGGCCTCCTCGAGCGCGGCGATCCGCTCGGCGGGCCTGCCCTCGGCGCGGGCGACGAGCACCGGCTGCTCGTAGGCGTCGGCGGACGCGCCCCTGGCCAGCAGCGCGAGGAAGGGGGCCTCGGCACTGCCGACGGAACGCTCGGCGGACTGCGTGTGATCGCTGGACATGCCCACAGGATTGCTCATCGCACGCTCACCCCGGCAGGCCTGTGGAAAACTCCGGCCCGGGGTGTCCCGTCCCGGTGACCGGCCGGTTCCGCGGGTTCCTGATGCCACCCGTCCTCGCTGTTCAGTGCGCGGTCCAGCCGCCGTCGAGGACGAGCGAGGTGCCGGTGACGAAGGACGCCTGCGGCCCGCACAGGTACGCCACGGCCTCGGCGACCTCCTCGGGTTCGATGAGCCGCTTGAGCGCGCTGTCCTGGAGCAGCACCTCGGACACCACGCGCTCCTCGGGGATGCCGTGCGCCCGGGCCTGGTCGGCGATCTGCCGCTCGACCAGTGGGGTGCGCACATAGGCGGGGTTCACACAGTTCGAGGTGACTCCGTGGGGGGCGCCTTCGAGGGCTGCCGTCTTGGAGAGACCCTCCAGGCCGTGTTTGGCGGCCACATAGGCGGCTTTGTAGGCCGAGGCGCGCAGTCCGTGGACCGAGGACACGTTGACGATCCGTCCCCACCCCTGCCCGTACATGTGCGGCAGCGCGCCGCGGATCAGACGGAACGGGGCCTCCAGCATCACGGTGAGGACCGTGTGGAACACCTCGGGCGGGAACTCCTCGATGGGGCGCACCAGTTGGATGCCGGCGTTGTTGACCAGGATGTCGGTGCCCGCGGCCGCGTGCTCGGCGGCGTCCAGGTCGGTGAGGTCGAGGACGTGCGGTTCCACCGTCCCGGCCAGTCCCGCGGCCTGCTCGGCGAGCGTCCCCAGACCGGCGGCGTCCCGGTCGACCGCTCTCACCTTGGCCCCGGCGGCCGCGAGCCGCAGCGCACAGGCCCGGCCGATGCCGCCGGCGGCGCCGGTGAC
This sequence comes from Streptomyces sp. NPDC057253, assembly GCF_042669125.1. NCBI lineage: Bacteria > Bacillati > Actinomycetota > Actinomycetes > Kitasatosporales > Streptomycetaceae > Streptomyces > Streptomyces sp. NPDC057253. The sequence continues at coordinate 28,271 of NZ_JBHUXV010000038.1, forward strand.
AAGGGCGGTACGGCCGCCGAGGTCGAGCGTGGAGGCGTGAGGTCCCGGGAGGGCACTGCTAGCGGTCATGCTCCGACCCTAGGCAGGGCTCCCCCGCTCACCACATGTGGTCACACCCCATACTTCACTTGGAACTCGTGGTCTCGAACCATGTGGGTGCGTCCATCGACGCCTGCTTGATCCGCTGCACACCGAACTCGTTCAGCTCCGGCAGGGCGTCCAGCGCGAACCACCCCACCTCGAGCGACTCGTCGTCGTTCACCCGGGCCTCACCACCGACGGCCCGACAGCGGAACGAGATGTCCATGTACTGACAGACGTCGCCGTTGACGTAGGTCACGGGCTTGAGGGCCTGGACCACGACGACCCGCTCGACGACGCAGAGCACCCCCGTCTCCTCCTCGACCTCCCGCACGGCACAGTCCGCGGGCTGCTCCCCCGGCTCCGGGATACCGCCGAGCATCGACCACTTGCCGGTGTCCGAACGCCGGTTGAGCAGCACTCTGCCCTCGTCGTCGAAGACGATGGCGCTGACGCCGGGGAGCCAGAGCAGGTCGTGACCGATGGACTTCCGGAGGGTGCGGATGAAATCAGGGGTAGCCATACGCCGACCCTAACCGCCGCCCACGACCCGCCGGTGATCTTCCGGACGACGCTGGACAGCGGGTACGCCCGCCGCCCGCCCCGGTGCGAGGCGGGCGTACGTATCACGCGCCTCCGGCGCGACGCCCCCGCAGCCCGGTGCTGATCGCCCAGCCGAGCCCGCCCGCGGCGAGCAGCACCAGGACCAGCTCGGGCAGGGTGCCCATCAGGGTGGCCGGAGTCTCCGTCGACCGCAGGGGCACCTTCTGCACCAGCGAGGCGGGGACGAACATGCCGGTCCGCTGGGTGATCCTCCCGTCCGGCATGATGATCGCGCTGACCCCGCTGGTCACGGGCACGGTGACGGTCCTGCTGTGCTCCACCGCCCGGACCCGGGACATGGCGAGCTGCTGGTAGGTCATCTCGCTGCGGTCGAAGGTCGCGTTGTTGCTCGGCACGGAGATCAGCTGGGCGCCGTCGGTCACCTCGGAGCGCACGGCCCAGTCGAAGGCGGCCTCGTAGCAGGTGACCAGGCCGACCTTGGCGTTGGCCATCTGGAACACGCCCGGCTTGCTGCCCCGGCTGAAGTCCTGGCGGACCATGGAGGTCCAGTTCTTGTTGATCGCGCCGACGAGGGAGCGCAGCGGGAGGTACTCGCCGAACGGCTGGATCTGCCGCTTGTCGTAGGTGTCGGTGGGGCCCTTGACCGGGTCCCAGAGGATCTGCTCGTTGTAGAGCTTGCCGCCCCGCTCGACGACTGCGCCGACGGAGATCGGCGCGTCGATGGCCTTGGCGGCCTTCTCGATGGTCGCCGCCGCCTCCGCGTCGGTGTAGGGGTCGACGTCGGAGGAGTTCTCCGGCCAGAGCACGATGTCGGGCTTGGCGACCTTGCCGGCTTTCACCTCGGCGGCCAGCCGCTCCGTCTCGCGCGCGTGGTAGTCGAGCACGGCCCTGCGCTGGGCGTTGAAGTCCAGACCCGCGCGCGGCACGTTGCCCTGGATGGCCGCGACGGTCACGGTGCCGTCCTCGGCCTTGTCGCTGACCAGACCCCGGGCGGCGAGGGCGCCGGCCACCGGCACGACCACGCTCAGCAGGGCCACGACCGCGGCGGGGCGCCGTACGGCACCGGTCCCCCGCCGCTCCACGAGCAGCCGGACGACGTCGTACAGGCCGAAACCGCACAGCACGACGGCGAAGCCCAGCACGGGTGTGCCGCCCACCGCGGCGAGCGGCAGGAACACGCCGTCGGCCTGTCCGAAGGCGATCTTGCCCCAGGGGAAGCCGTTGAACGGCGCACGCGCGCGTGCCGCTTCTCCGGCGATCCACACGGCGGCCGCCCACACCGGTGCTCCGGGCAGCTTCGAGACCGCGGCGATGCCCACGCCGACCAGGGCGATGAAGATCGCCTCGATCGCGACGAGCGCGAGCCAGGGCCCGGGGCCGACCTCGACGCCGGTCCACACCAGCAGGGGCAGCAGGAAGCCCAGGCCGAAGAGGTAACCGAGACCGAGGGCCGCCTTCCAGCCACGGCCGCGCAGCACCCAGCCGAAGACGGCGAAGGCGGGCAGGGCCAGCCACCACAGGGTGCGGGGCGGGAAACTGACGTACAGCAGCACTCCGGAGAGCGCCGCGGCGGCGGCCGGGACGAGACGGCGGAGCCGGGCGGCCCAGCGGGAGGCGGGCGCGGAGCGCGGCTCCAGCTGGTCCGACTCGTCCACGGAAGTTGCGGTGACGGTCACTCCGGGAGTGTACGGCGGTTGACCTTGGCATCGACAGCGCGGTCCGCCTGGTGACCGTGGTCCGCGGCCGACCGCTCGAACCCTGCCGCTGCCGGGCAACCCGGCGCAACTCGTCCACAAATCGACCTTCAGCCGTTACGGTGTGCCGGAGTCCTTGTCGTACGGGCCGGTGGTGTCCGGGCGGCGGGGCCACAGGTCGGGGGACCGGGGTTCGGGGGGCGGGGTGGGTTCCACGGGGATGACGTCTGTGGCCGGTGCCGCGGAGGACGGCGACAGACGAAACGTTTCCGATGTGGTGGGCGTGCTGGTCCTCGGGGCCTGTGCCGCCTGGTCGCTGATCACCGCGGCCGTGCACGACGGACGTCCGGAGGGCGTCCTGCTCGCCCTGCTGGCCGTCGCCGCAGGCTATGCCGCCGGCCGGATCTCGGGGGCGCTGCTGCCGGTCGCCGCGCCCGGGGCCGCCGCGCTGACCGTGCTGGGCCTCGCGGTGGGGCTCCCCCGTCTCGCACCGGGCCCGGAGATCGTCGCACCGCTCGGTCACGCGGGTGCCACGGCCGCCCTGCTGACCCTGGCGGCCGGCGCCGCGTGCTGTGCCGCCTGGACCACCGGATCGCCCGCCCTGCGGCTCCTCCTGCGGCTGCTGGCCGTCGCCGTCGCGGTGACCTCGGCCGCCCTGGGCTCGGTCTCCGGGCTGGTCGCCTGTCTGGCCGTCCTGTTGTGCTCGCTCGCGGCGGGCCGGATGCACCACCGCGGCCCCGGCATTCTCGGTCTCGCCCTGGCCGCGACCGCGGTGACCGGTCTGACCTGGGCGATTGCCGGGAGCGCGGTGCCGGACGGCCTCGTCGAGTCGCTGCGCGGACGGCTCACCCCGCACCGGATCGACCTGTGGCACGACGCCCTGCGGCTGGCCCGCGAGAACACCGCCCTCGGCGTGGGACCGGGACGCTTCGGGGAGCTCAGCACGACGGCCGGCCAGTCGCTTCAGCCCGACGGGAAGCCGCATTCGGCGCCGCTCCAGATGGCCGCCGAGCAGGGGGTGATCGGGGTGGTGCTGCTGGCGGCGGCCTTCTGCTGGCTGCTGTACGCGCTGTGGCGCTCACCGCGCTCCACCCCCGTCGTCCTGACCGCGGGCGCGGCCCTGACGGCGCTGGCGTCGATCGCCGCGGTCGGCAACGCGCTGAGCTTCACGATGGTGTCGGTGGGCGCGGGACTCCTGGCGGGCCTGGCGACCGCCCACCCGCTGGCCGAGGAGCCGGCCCCGGGGTGACCGGCGGGCCCGGACTCAGTGTCGCGGAGCCGTGGTCCCGGGCCGCAGCCGGTCCCGGATGATGCGGACGGCGGCCTCGGCGTCGTCCACGGTGACGGTGAAGGTGTGGCCGTCCCACAGCCGGATCACCACGCCCTCGCCACGGCGTACGACCACGGCGGTGCCCTTCTCGGGTCGCCAGCGGTAGCCCCAGCCGCCCCACTGGCGCGGGGTGACGTGCGGGTCGAACTCGGCTCCGGCGACGTGCGCCAGCGGAATCCGGCGGCGCGGTACGCCGATGTGGCCGCAGCGCACCTCCAGGCACTCCATGTCGACCTTGAGGGCGACGTGGACGAAGGCGAGCGTGAGGAAGAGGACCAGCAGTCCGGCCGCGATGCAGCCGACCACGGACATGACCAGCGGGGCCACGCCGGAGGTCCACGCCGAGTCGACCGCGAGCTCGATGCCGAGCGCCACGATCGCGGCGCCGCCGAGCGCCAGCAGCCACTGGATCCGGTTGGAGGCGCGACCGGTCCAGACGTCGGTGTGGTGCGAGGTGTGCTCGCCGTGGGGGTGGTCCCTCATGCCTACGAGATTACTCAGGTTTCGGCGTGCGGGTAGTTCGTCGCGGAGAGTGACTGCGCCGGGCAGGGCTTTCCGGCCGTCCGGCGCGGGCGGTGGGCGGAGGCTCTCCGTCCGTCCGGCAGGGCCCGCAGGCGGAACGTTCCGGCTGTTCCGCGCGGTCAGCGGGCGGGCGTGGCCGTGCGCAGCAGCCGGCCTTCCTCGTAGGCCAGCGCGGGGGCGGGCAGCGCGCTGCCCTCGCGGCCGCTCAGCAGCACCGTGAGAGTGCCGGTGGGCGCGGCCTCGGGGGCGGGCTGCTCGCCGAGCCGGCGCAGCGCCTGGGCGGCGACCGCTCCGGCGGAGCCGTGCAGGACGAGCGGCGGGCGGCCGGGACGCTGGACGGCGGCGCGGATGCGCTCGGCGACCAGTTCGTAGTGGGTGCAGCCCAGGACGACGGTCGTCACGTCCTCGGGGGTCAGGGCGGCGGCCGCGGCGACGGCGGCGTCGATCGCGGCCTCGTCGGCGTGCTCCACCGCCTCCGCGAGGCCGTGGCAGGGCACCTCGGTGGCGGGCACGCCATCGGCGAAGTCCGCGATGAGACCGCGCTGGTAAGGGCTGCCGGTGGTGGCGGGTGTGGCCCAGATGGCGAAGGGGCCGCCGCCGGCCGCGGCGGGCTTGATCGCGGGGACGGTGCCGATGACCGGCAGGTCCGGTTCGAGGCGGGCGCGCAGGGCGGTCAGGGCGTGCACGGTGGCGGTGTTGCAGCCGATGATCAGAGCGTCGGGACCATGAGCGGCGGCCGCCTCGGCGAGGCCCAGAGCGCGTCCGACGATGTCCTCGGGGGTCCGGGGGCCCCACGGCATGCCGTCGGGGTCGAGGGAGAGCACGAGATCGGCGTCGGGGCGCAGTCGCCGTACCGCGGCAGTGGCCGCGAGCAGACCGATTCCGGAGTCCAAGAGCGCGATCTTCACCCGGCCACGATAGACGATGAGCCCTTGAGGGCCGTCTCTGTGGGGCAGACTGCGCGCGTGAGCGCCATCGCGTGGACCGCCGCCGTATCCCTCGCCGCCTGGCTGTGGCTGCTGCTCTGCCAGGGCTTCTTCTGGCGCACGGACGTGCGACTCCCGCCGGAGCGGGATCCGGCGCCCTGGCCCTCGGTGGCCGTGGTGGTCCCGGCCCGCGACGAGGCGGAGGTGCTGCCCGCGAGTCTTCCGTCCCTGCTGGCCCAGGACTATCCGGGGCGCGCGGAGGTCTTCCTGGTCGACGACGGCAGCTCGGACGGCACCGGGGAGCTGGCTCGCGATCTGGCGCGGCGCGCGGGCGGGCTGCCGCTGACCGTGTCCTCGCCGGGTGAGCCGCCCGCGGGGTGGACCGGCAAGCTGTGGGCGGTGCGCCACGGCATCGGCCTGGCACGCGCGCGTGGCCCCGAGTACCTGCTGCTGACGGACGCCGACATCGCGCACGAGCCGGACAGCCTGCGGCGGCTGGTCGCCGCCGCGCACGCCGGCGGCTTCGACGTCGTCTCGCAGATGGCCCGACTGCGGGTGGAGAGCCTGTGGGAGCGGCTCGTGGTGCCGGCCTTCGTCTACTTCTTCGCGCAGCTGTATCCGTTCCGGCGGATCGGCAGGAAGGGCGCGCGGACGGCGGCCGCGGCGGGCGGCTGTGTCCTGTTGCGTGCCGAGACCGCCGAGCGGGCGCGGATCCCGGACGTCATCCGGCACGCCGTCATCGACGACGTGGCGCTCGCGAGGGCCGTCAAGGGCGGCGGCGGGCACATCTGGCTGGGCCTGGCCGAGCGGGTGGACAGCGTGCGCCCCTATCCGCGGCTGCACGACCTGTGGCGGATGGTGTCGCGCAGCGCCTACGCCCAGCTCCGCCACCACCCCCTGGTGCTGCTCGGCACGGTCCTCGGACTGGCGCTGGTCTACCTGGTCCCGCCGCTCGCCGTCGTCGCCGGCCTGGCGACGGGAAGCGCCGCGACCTGGGTGCTCGGCGGTCTCGCCTGGCTGGTCATGACCGGCACGTACCTGCCCATGCTCCGCTACTACCGGCAGCCGCTGTGGCTCGCACCGCTGCTGCCGTTCACCGCGTTCCTCTACCTCCTGATGACGGTCGACTCGGCGGTGCAGCACTACCGGGGGCGCGGCGCGGCCTGGAAGGGCCGCACCTATGCCCGCCCGGACGCCGTGATCGGCGAGGAGAGACAGGGCGGGTAGGGCTTCATTTACGGCCCGGCGTCCAGTTCATGCCCCAGCCGTAGGCGTAATCCACGGTCCGCTGCGGGCTCACTCCCCGGTCGGGCACCAGGTAGCGGGCCTCGCGCTGCACGACGAGGTCGTCGCCGGTGTTGGTGATCAGGGCCAGGGCGCAGACGGTGGAGGGCACCGTGCACTCGTCGAGCGAGAAGTCGATCGGGGCGCCGTACTGCGGCTGGAGCGTGACGGTGGCGTGCAGGTCGGCGAAGGAGCGCGCGCCCTCGTAGATGGTGACGAAAACAAGGATGCGCCGGAAGTCCCGTTTGTGGTCGAGGTTCACGGTGAGGTTCTCGCCGCTCGCGACGGCCCCGGTGCGGTCGTCGCCGTCGAGATGGATGTACGGCGGCTGGTGCAGGGCTCCATAGGCGTTGCCCAGTGCCTGTACGACCCCCTTGCGGCCGTCGGCGAGCTCGTACAGGGCGCACAGGTCGAGGTCGAGGTCGGCGTGCATGGCCACCGCGCGGCCGCGTTTGCTGCCCCACCCCGAGAACTGTTTGCGTACCTGCCAGTTGAGGTTCACCCGCATCGCGCCCGAGGTGCCGCCCTGTTTGGTGAGGGAGACGGAGGGGGCCGTCTTGGTGAGCGTGACCTTGGAGAGGCGGACCGGTTGCGCGGCGGGCGGGGGCGGCGGCGCGGCCGGTACCGGGGGACTCGTCGGAGGCAAGGGCGACGGGGCGACCGGCAGGGGTGGGCTCACCGGTGGCGCGGGATGCTGGGGCTCGTCCACGGTGATCCCGAAGTCTGTTGCGAGACCTTCCAGTCCGCTGTCGTAGCCCTGTCCCACGGCGCGGAACTTCCAGGCGCCCTGGCGGCGGTAGAACTCGCCGAGCACGAAAGCGGTTTCGACGGTGGCGTCAGTGCTGTCGAACCGTGCGGCGACCGTGCCCTGAGCGGCGTCCCGTACCTCGATGTAGAGGTCCGGGACCCGTGCGAAGGTGTCGCCGTCGGCGGAGGCGGCCAGCACGATGGTCTCGACCGACGGCTCCACGCGCGCGAGGTCGACGAGCAGGGTGTCGGTCACCCGGCCGCCGTCGGTCCGCTTGCCCTCGTGGCGCACCGCGCCGGAGGCGTGCAGGGGCTGGTTGTAGAAGACGAAGTCGGCGTCGGAACGGACCTTTCCGCCGGCGAGCAGCAGGGCCGAGGCATCCGCGCCGGGGACCCCGGGTCCGGAACGCCAGCCCAATTCGACGCGCAGTGCCGTCGTGGGCACCGGAACGTTCGAGCCTTTCGACATTGCCATGTCCGCCCCCATCAGGTGTCGCAGGCCAGGACGCGCCCCGGCGGCCCTTCGTGTTCTACCCGCCCAACCTATTCCCACGGGAGAGGGAACTCCCATCCCGCGCACAGCAAGATCGCCGGTCAACCACCGGTAACCCCCTGGGAACTCGGGCTTTACACGACGCGAAGCCGGATTCGCGTCCCATTTTGCCGAGTTCGCTCGCATTGGGGATCCGGCGCCACTGCCGACACGGAAAACAACCCTCTTATCGGTCTCCCCAACCAGCACATCGTGGGCTTAACTTATGTGCCATGACCTCCCCCCGCTCCACTTATGGCGGCGGCTACTACTCCGCCTCCTTCCCGGACACTCCGATCTACGACTCGCTCGTGGCCGAGCGGGGCACCCCGCAGATCGCTCCGATCCGGGTCCCTGCCGCGTACGACGTCCCGGCCGGCAACCTGCCCGCGCTGCCGTCCTCGCTGCCCGCCCTGCCCGCGGGCCCCTCCCAGTACTCCTACGGCTATCCGCAGGCGCAACAGCCCTCCCCGCTCCAGCAGGCGCCCGCCGCGTACATCCCGCAGCAGGCCGCCGCGCCGCGCGGCTATCCCGGGCCGCAGCAGCAGCCGCGCCCGGCCGCTCCCGGCATGGGGATGGGCATGAACACGGGCTACGAGGCGATGCGCCCCGCGGCTCCGCGGCCCGCCCAGGCGGCTCCCTACCAGGATCCGTACAACAACCAGCAGTACCGCGGGTACTGATTCCGCTCCGAGGCTGTCGGTGACACCTGGCACGATGGCCTCATGGGGAATGCGCAGCTGCTGTCGATCCACGTCCATCCGGTCAAGGCGTTCCGGGGTCTCGCGCCCCGGGAGGCCGAGGTGGAGCCCTGGGGGCTGTCCGGAGACCGACGCTGGGCCTTGGTCGACGACGGGGGAAAGGTCGTCACACAGCGACAGCAGCCACGTCTCGCACTGGCCGCCGCCGAGCTGATGCCCGGCGGCGGCCTGGTGCTGTCCGCGCCCGGCATGGAGCCACTGACCGTGCCCGTGCCCGAACCGGGCGGGACCGTCACGCTGGAGCTCTTCGGGGAGAAGGTGGAGGGGGTGCCCGCCGCCGGCGCGGCCGCGCACACCTGGTGCAGCGACTACCTGGGCGTAGCGGCGCGCCTCGTGCACCTGGACGACCCCGCCACCCGACGTCCCGTCGACCCCGAGTACGCGCTGCCGGGCGAGACCGTCTCCTTCGCCGACGGATTTCCGCTGCTGCTCACGTCCACGGCCTCCCTCGACGCCCTCAACTCCCTGATCGCCGAAGGGCGGCACGCCGGCGACGGTCCGCTGCCCATGAACCGTTTCCGGCCGAACGTCGTCGTGGGCGGCACCGAGGCCTGGGCCGAGGACGACTGGACGCGGATCGCCATCGGCGACGTCACGTTCCGCGTGGCCAAGATGTGCGGGCGGTGCGTGGTGACCACGACCGACCAGTCCAGCGCGGTGCGCGGCAAGGAGCCCCTGCACACCCTGGGCCGCCACCGGCGCTTCGGCAGCAAGCTGGTCTTCGGCCAGAACCTGGTGCCGCAGTCCCGGGGCACGATCCGGGTCGGCGATCCGGTCGGCATCCTCGACTGAGCGGCCGGACGGACGACGGGCAAGGTTCCGGCAAAGATCCCCCCGGATCCGTCCGGCGGGAACACCGCCCGGGGGCCCGCACGTTGGGCGTTTCATGAGGAGTTCATGAGAGGACCCGGCCGCAGGTGATTTCGCTCTCTCTTCGGCCGGTCCCGCGGGTGAATCCCTCGGCCCGGGGTTATCACGGAGCGGAAGGGGGTGCGGACGGTGCGAGCGATCAGTGGACTCTGGCGGTGGCGGCACAACCCGCTGCGCCGCGGGACCGATCTGGCCGAGGCCTGGGTGGGCCTCATCGCCCTGCTGCTGATCCTGGTCGTCGCACCGGTGGTCGGCGCGGTCGTCGGCGGGGTGGCGCAGGACGCGCTCCAGCGGTCGGTGCGGGAGCAGCGCGAGTCCCGGCACGTGGTGACGGCGACGGTGATCCGCAAGCTGGACCGCTCCCCACTCGACGTGGATCCGGAGACGGCCTCGGGGCGGGACGTCAGGAGCCGGGTGCTGGCCGACTGGACCGCCCCGGACGGCACCAGCCACCAGGGCTCCGTCATGGCCGCCCTCCAGACCCCGCACCGCGGCGACCACTTCGACCTCTGGACCGACGTGCAGGGGCGGATAGCGGCCCGGCCGCTGGACTCCGCCACCGCCACCACCCACGCCGTGCTCGCCGGCACCGGCGCGGCCCTGCTGGCCGCGGGGCTGATCGAGGGCAGCCGACGGTTGGCCGTGTGGCGCATGGTCCGTCGCCGGTACGCGGGTTGGGACCGGGCCTGGGACAGCGCGGGTCCGGACTGGGGCCGGACCGGTACCGGCAGTTGACGGCCTTACGGCTCTGGTCAACCCACCACCCGCGCGCACGCTACGGTGGACCGGCCGAACCTCTTCGGCAGCACAAACCCGCGTACTACGAGGTGGGGGCACAGCAACGCCATGGCACAGGGCACGGTCCAGGTGACGCACACCGGCACATCGCGGTGGCGGCGCCGCACAGGTGAGTACGCGTCGCTCGCCGCCGCCCTGGAGGCCGCGGCCGAGGGCGACGTCCTCACCGTCGCGCCCGGCACCTACCGGGAGAACCTCGTGGTGCAGCGGGCGGTGACCCTGCGCGGCCCGGAGGGCTCGCCGGGATCCGTGCGGATCGCGCCGGTGGACGGAGTGCCGTTGACGGTCCGTGCCTCGGCTGTGGTCCAGGACCTGCACGTGGAGGGCCAGGACGCGGCCGCGCCCGCGCTGCTCGTCGAGGAAGGCACTCCGGAGCTCGTCGACATCAGGGTCGTCACCCGCTCCGCGGCCGGCATAGAGGTGCGCGGCGGCGCGCGGCCGACGGTACGGCGCTGCACCGTCGACAACCCGGCCGGCATCGGCATCGCCGTACTGGAGGGCGCGGGCGGGGTGTTCGAGGAGTGCGAGATCGTGGCGGCCGGCCAGTCCGGCGTCGCGGTCCGCGGCGGTGCCCACCCCCGCCTGGAGCGCTGCCGCATCCACCACGCCTCGGGCGCGGGCCTGGCGGCGACCGGCGAGAACTCCGCGCTGGAGGCCGTGGGTTGCGAGGTCTACGAGGTCCGCGGCAGCGGGGTCCAGATCACCGGCCGGGCCACCGCCCACCTCACCGACTGCGATGTGCACCGCACCACCGGCGACGGCGTCACCCTCGACACCGACGCGGTGCTGACCCTCGCCGACTGCCGTATCCACGACATCCCGGAGAACGCGGTCGACCTGCGCTCCCGCTCGGTCCTGACCCTGACCCGCACCACCGTCCGCCAGTTCGGGCGCAACGGCCTGTCGGTGTGGGACCCGGGCACGCGCGTGGACGCCAACCAGTGCGAGATCTTCGACAGCACCGGCGACTACCCGGCGGTCTGGGTCAGCGACGGCGCCACCGCGGTCCTGGACTCCTGCCGGGTGCACGACGTCCCGGACGCGCTGTTCGTCCTGGACCGCGGCTCCCGCGCGGACGTCGTCGACAGCGACATCTCCCAGGTCCGCAACACGGCCGTGTCCGTGAGCGACGGCGCCACCGCCCAGCTCGACGACTGCCGGATCCGGGAGGCGGCGACCGGTGCCTGGTTCCGCGACCACGGCAGCGGCGGCACCCTCAACAACTGCACCGTGGACGGCACCCAGACCGGCGTGATCGTCACCAAGGGCGCGGACCCGACGATCGAGCGGTGCACGGTCGACTCCCCCGCCGAGGCCGGTTTCTACGTGTCGGCGGGCGGCCGCGGCAGCTTCCTCAACTGCCGGGTGACGGGCAGCGGCGGCTACGGCTTCCACGTCATAGACGGCAGCCGTTCGACCCTGCGCAAGTGCCGCACGGAGCGGTGCGCCCGCGGGGGCTACGAGTTCGCGGACGCCCCGGACGCCGCGAACGGAGCGGGCCCCGTGGTCGAGGACTGCACGAGCGACGAGAGCGGCGGCCCGGCCTCGCCCGCGGCCCGGGAGACGGCCGTACAGACCGAGTCCCGCTCCGCCGGTCTGCTGGGTGCGATCCCGGAACAGCGGATCACCGAGAAGGAGCCGCTGGTGGCGCCGGCCGAGCCGGAGAAGCCGTCGCGCACCTCCAAGGCCGTCCTCGGTGAACTCGACGCGCTGGTGGGCCTGGACAGCGTCAAGCGCGAGGTGCGGGCCCTCACCGACATGATCGAGGTGGGCCGGCGCCGCCAGCAGGCGGGCCTCAAGGCGGCCTCCGTCAAGCGCCACCTGGTCTTCACGGGCTCCCCCGGCACCGGCAAGACGACCGTCGCCCGGCTCTACGGCGAGATCCTCGCCTCCCTCGGGGTCCTGGAGAAGGGCCATCTCGTCGAGGTGTCCCGCGTCGACCTGGTCGGCGAGCACATCGGCTCCACCGCGATCCGCACCCAGGAGGCCTTCGACCGGGCCCGCGGCGGAGTGCTGTTCATCGACGAGGCGTACGCGCTGTCGCCGGAGGACTCGGGCCGGGACTTCGGCAAGGAGGCCATCGACACCCTGGTGAAGCTGATGGAGGACCACCGGGACGCGGTCGTGGTGATCGTCGCCGGCTACACCGCCGAGATGGAGCGGTTCCTGTCGGTCAACCCGGGTGTGGCGTCCCGGTTCTCACGGACCATCACCTTCAGCGACTACAACCCGGACGAACTGCTCAGCATCGTGGAGCAGCAGGCCGAGGAGCACGAGTACCGGCTGGCGCCGGGCGCCCCCGAGGCCCTGCGGACGTACTTCACGGCGCTGCCCAAGGGGCCCGCTTTCGGCAACGGCCGTACCGCGCGGCAGACGTTCGAGGCGATGGTGGAGAAGCACGCGAGCCGGGTCGCGCAGGTGGACGACCCGACCACGGACGACCTGACCCTGCTCTACGCCGAGGACCTGCCCGGCTCGTCCTGAGACCGCGGTCCCGGCAGGTCCGGCTGGAGCCGGCTCAGCAGTTTCGCCCGTTCCTCGGCGAACGCGGGGTCGGCCTGGTAGTCGGAGTGGCCGAGGATGGGTGCGGGCAGCGGGTGCAGATCGGTGCGGCCGTAGACCAGGGGGTCCCTCAGGGGCTCCCGGTCCACCTCGGGGCCGCAGTCGCCGGGCAGCCGGACCGGGCCGCCGATGGGGTCGGTGAGCCGGTGGAGGTTGCGCCAGCAGTCCACGTCGTGGTGCAGGGCGGTGAGGGCGGCCGGCCCGAAGTGGGCCGGGAACCAGCGGCCGTAGAGGCGTTCGAGCGGGGAGCCGTAGGTCAGCAGGGCGACCCGTTTGCGCACCGACGGTTCCAGCTGCCAGGCCGCGGCGGCCGCGAGGACGCTGCCCTGGGAGTGTCCCGAGATGACCAGCCGGCCGCGGGTGGTGCGGGTCCAGGTCCCGATCCGCCAGGTCAGGTCGGGTACCGCGCGCTCGGCGTAGCAGGGCGGGGCGAAGGGGTGGGCGGCGCGCGGCCAGAAGGTGCCGACGTCCCAGAGGATGCCGATGGTGCGGCGGGCGGAGGGGTCCTTGTAGGCGCGTCTGCCCCAGGTGACGAAGAGGATGAAGCCGAGGCCGATCAGCCAGGAGCCGAGTGCCTGTGCGGTCGCGGCGGCGCTCTCGACGAAGGCGTACGACCCCTCGGCGGCCTTGGCCGGGGTCTTGCGGGAGGTCCCCGCGCCCACGAGTGCTCCGGCGCCGAGGAGCAGGGTGCTGGCCGCCGTCACGCCGAGCAGGCGCGGTCCCCGGTCCGTCAGGGCCGCCATGGCGCGGGTCCTGGCGATGCGCCGGGTACGGGTCGCGTCCTTGGGCTCGTCGGGGTAATCGCTCTCCACGGCGGCCCGTTGGTCCCGGCCCGATCGCCAGGTCCGCCGGGCCAGCCAGACGACGTGCCCGAGGAGCACGAGGAGGACCAGCGGGATCACGGACGCCTGCCAGGTCAGCAGGACCGGCGGGCCGGGGATGGTGGCGCCCGTGCCGTCCAGCCAGTCCGCCACGCGCTGCGACACGCCGCCGGACATCACTCCGCCCAGGGCGCAGGCCAGCATCGCGACGGCGGGTCCGGCGAAGCCCCGCATCGCGGCGCGCGGGTCGGGGTGCGTGCGGTACAGCAGGTGGGCCACAACGGCCAGGGCGATGACCAGGAGGCCCTGGACGAAGGCGATGCCGCCGAAGGTGGCGTCCCCCGACAGCCGGCCCTGCGACTGCCATCCCGGCCGTGTCCAGCCGGCGTACACCGCGGCGAGGGCGAGCAGGGCCAGCGCGGCGAGCGGCAGGCGTCGTACGAGATGCTCGTCGAGCTGTCGGTCCAGGTACTTCTCGCTGCGGCCACGGCGGCACACCACCCACACCACCGCCGCCCCGGCGAGGACGAGGCTCAGCTGAAGGAGCCGGCCGAGGGTGTCCAGGAGGGCGGGGCCGCCGGGTGCGCGGTCGAAGCGCGCGGCCGTCGAGCTGACCGCGGCGGCGATCGTCAGGAGGCCGGCGGCGGTGTGCGCGGCGCGCAGGCGGGCGACCAGGCGGCGGCCGTACCAGAAGCCGGGCCGGCCGAGGGCGGTGCGGCCGTTGTCCTCCTCGGGCTCGCCCGCGTGGGACAGGGGCTGCTGGGACTCGTAGGCGCTCCAGGTGCGGTGGGACAGGTACCAGAGGAGGCCGGTGAGCGCGGTCGGGACGAGGGCGGCGAGGGCGAGGCGGCGGCCCGGCCTGCTCCACCAGCCCTGGTCGGACACGTCGGGCGACAGGAAGCCGAGCCAGGAGTGCGACGCGGCGCACGCGCGGGTGCCCGCGCACTGCCAGGCGGCGAGGTCCAGGGCGACCTCGCAGGCGGCGGCGACCAGCAGCACGGTCAGGGTCAGGCCGGCGAGCCGCACCAGCAGGCCGTAGAACCGCACGGTCCTTCTGCGGCCACGTGCGGTGGGGCGCATCCAGTGGGCGAGGTTGACGACCATGAACGGCAGCAACAGCAGCCACAGGGCGCGGGTGCCGTTGCCGGAGGTGAGGTTGCACCAGACGTACGCCTCGGGGACCGGACCGGTGCGGCCGTCGTGCGGTCTGCTCTCGGCGTCGACGTCGTCGGCGCGCCGGAACACGGCGGCGACGTCGTCTCCGGTGATCCGCACCGTGCGCGGGTCGTCGAGCATCTTGTCCGGCGTGGTGCCGCCCACTCCGTGGACCAGGAGTTCCAGGGCGGTGCCGGAGTCTTCGGGCCGGACGGCTGAGCCGCCGGTGCCCTTGGTCGGGACACGTTCCACTGTTCGCACTTCCCCCGTGACGCGCCGTCGGCATCTGTCCGTGCGGGCACAAGGATCTCCGTCGGCCGCGTCCCGCACACCTCTCGTCACGGAATCTCCCCGATCCGGGTGACAGTCAAAGCCCGGGTGTACACCCGGGGACCCGGGCGCGACGGGGCGGTCGGTGGCGCGACGGTGGGGGGCCCGTGCGAGTATGGGACGTCCGCGCACCAGGGACGGGCAAAATGGCCTCGTCGGAGAGGGTGCGCAGGGCGTGTCGGACGGCCCCAGGCGAAAGGACCGGAGCGTACGTGAGTGAGAATCAGAACCTCCTCGCGGAGCAGCGGCGCGCCCTGATCCTGGACGAGGTCCGGCGCCGCGGCGGGGTGCGCGTCAACGAGCTGACGCGGAAGCTCGGCGTGTCGGACATGACCGTGCGGCGCGATCTCGACGCGCTGGCCCGCCAGGGTGTGCTGGAGAAGGTGCACGGCGGCGCGGTCCCGGTGGTCGAGGCGAGCACGCACGAGCCGGGGTTCGAGGCGAAGTCGGGTCTGGAGCTGACCGCCAAGGAGGACATCGCGCGGTCGGCGGCGGAGCTGGTCGCTCCGGGTACCGCCATCGCGTTGTCGGGCGGTACGACGACGTACGCGCTGGCCCATCATCTGCTCGACGTGCCGGATCTGACCGTCGTCACCAACTCGGTGCGGGTGGCGGACGTGTTCCACGCGGCGCAGCGCACCACGGGGCCCCGGCAGGGCGCGGCCACCGTCGTGCTGACCGGCGGGGTGCGCACTCCGTCCGACTCGCTGGTGGGGCCGGTGGCCGACCAGGCGATCGGGGCGCTCCACTTCGACGTGCTCTTCCTCGGGGTGCACGGGATATCGGTCGAGGCCGGCCTGTCGACGCCGAACCTCGCGGAGGCCGAGACCAATCGCCGGCTCGTGCAGTCGGCGCGGCGGGTCGTGGTGGTCGCCGACCACACCAAGTGGGGCACCGTGGGACTGAGTTCGTTCGCCTCGCTGGAGCAGGTCGACACGCTGGTGACGGACGCGGGGCTGCCGGGTGCGGCGCGGGCGGAGATCTCCGAGCATCTGCGGCGGCTGGTGGTGGCCGGTGACGCGGACGACTCCGTTGCGAGTGAAGACAGTTGACTGACCGTCAGCTAGGGTGACACCTCCTGATCGTCACAGGAGGGTGTGTCCATGGCTCACCAACTGCGCGAGGTGGGGCTCGACTTCATCGAGACCGCGCCGGTACGGATGGTGTTCGAGCAGGAGATGTCGGCGCCGCCGGAGAGCGTCTACCGGGCACTCGCCGAGGACGTCCCCGGCTGGGAGGAGTGGTTCGCCGCGGTGACCCTCGCCCGCTCCACCGGGGACGGCTCGACCCGTGAGATCCACCTCAAGGGCGGCGGACGCTTCCAGGAGACGATCCTCGCCGCGAAGGACCCCGAGGTGTACGCCTACCGCGTCGACGTGGCCAACGCGCCGGGCGCCCGCGCCATCGCGGAGGAGTGGCGGCTGACTCCGTCCGGGGCGGGCACGCGAGTGCGGTGGACGTTCGGCGCGGACGGCACGAGGGCGTTCCGGATCGTGGCGAAGCTCGGACGCGCCGGTCTGGGACGGGCTTTCCGGGACGCGGTCAAGGCCCTGGACCGGCGGCTGGCGGGGTGAGCGGTTGGTCGGCGGCGTGGGACGAGGGCAAGGCAGGCTGGTTGCGGGCGCGCGGGGAGGGCCGAGGCAGTGGGTCGGTGGCGCGGGGCGGGCGTAGGTCAGCGGCGCGGGGCAAGGGGCGAGGTCGGCGGCTCATCGCGGCGCGTGGAGCTGGCGTCGAGGGCTCTCGCTGCTGGAATTCCGGTCGGCTGCCCATCAGGTGGACCCTGCTGAGGGACTCGGTGGCGGCTCCCTGTGCGATCGCCCGCCCGGAGAAGGGGCCAGCCCCTGTGCTCACGCGGCCCGTGCCGCGGCGGGCTCAGGCAGGCCAGATGCCTGTCTTCAGCAGGGTGGTGATCGCCCTCGTGTACGGCTCGATGTCCAGGCCCTGTTCGGTGAGCCAGGTGTCCGAGTAGTACTTGTCCAGGTAGCGGTCGCCGGGGTCGCAGAGGAGGGTGACCACACTGCCCCGCCGTCCCTCGGCCACCATCTCGGCGATGATCTTCAGGGCGCTCCACAGGCCGGTACCGGTCGAGCCGCCCGCCTTGCGACCGATGGCCTGCTCCAGGGCGCGTACGGCGGCGACGCTGGCCGCGTCGGGGACCTTCATCATGCGGTCGATCGCGCCGGGCACGAAGCTCGGCTCCATCCGGGGCCGCCCGATGCCCTCGATGCGCGAACCGCAGTCGCAGGTGACGTCCGGATCGCCGGTGGTCCAGCCCTCGAAGAAACAGGAGTTCTCCGGATCGGCCACACAGATGCGGGTGTCGTGCTGCATGTAGTGGACGTACCGGGCGATGGTCGCCGACGTACCGCCGGTGCCGGCCGTGGCGACGATCCACGCGGGCTCCGGGAAACGCTCCAACTCCAGTTGGCGGAAGATGGATTCGGCGATGTTGTTGTTGCCGCGCCAGTCCGTGGCCCGTTCCGCGTAGGTGAACTGGTCCATGTAGTGACCGCCGGTCTCCACCGCGAGGCGGGCGGACTCCTCGTACATCGTGCGCGGATCGTCCACGAAGTGGCACCGCCCGCCATGGAACTCGATGAGGCGGATCTTCTCCGCGCTCGTCGTGCGGGGCATGACCGCGATGAAGGGCACGCCGATCAGCTTCGCGAAGTACGCCTCGGACACGGCCGTCGAACCGCTGGACGCCTCGATCACCGGGCGGCTGGGCCGGATCCAGCCATTGCAGAGGCCGTAGAGGAAGAGCGAGCGGGCGAGCCGGTGTTTGAGGCTGCCGGTCGGGTGCGTCGACTCGTCCTTGAGGTACAGGTCGATGCCCCACTGCTCGGGCAGCGGGAAGCGCAGCAGGTGGGTGTCGGCCGAGCGGTTGGCGTCGGCCTGGACCTTGCGGACGGCCTCTTTCAGCCAGCCGCGGTAGGCCGGGTCACTGTGGTCGACATCGAGGGTGTCGCCGGTCCGGGTCTGCTGAGGGGTGCTCACGACAGGGCTCCTTACGCTGCGCGCCGACGGCGGATCGCGCGGCCGACATCTCGATCATAGACACCTTCCACACGCTTCTCACCTGCATAAACGCATCTTTGAGAGCCCCAAAGGCACCCCTGGGGTCGCGGCCCGCGCGACTGCGGGGGCGCATTCGGACGAGTGCTCCTGGCGCTCCCGGCGAGGTGTCATGCGCACTGGTGCTCGACGCCCGTGGCGGGCAGACTGCACCGGGCGGGACGAGGTCTCGAACGGGGGCGCACACTGGATCACGACAGCAGCCGGCTCTCGGCCCACGCGGGAGCACGGGCCGGCACACCGAAGCGCACGAGGGGGCGGGACGGCATGGCGGAGCCGGAGTTCACGGCGACGGGCGTCCGGATCGGCAAGAGGTTGCGCTCGCTCACCCGGGCCGGCCAGGTCCGGATCAGCGACGGCCGACTGGAGCTGCTCACCAGTTACGGCAGCGAGATCGACAGCGCTCCGGTGCAGGCGGTGCGCGCCTCCAAGCCCTGGTTCGCGGCGGACGACCGGGCCCTCGCTGACCTCAACGGGAACCGGTACCTGCTCACCCTGGGCGAGCACGACCCGGCTCCGGGCGAGCCGGGGCCGCCCGCGGCCCGTCGCTTCATCGAGGCCGTACGCAGGGCGGCCGGGCGCCGCGACTGACGCGTTGCGCGGGATCGGCCGACTGTGAGTTGCGCCACCGCACCTCCTGCGTCACGCTGTTCTCACATCACTCTCGGTTTACCGGCGATTACGCTGCGAACCAGCCCGCCGGGCACGACAGCAGGCGGCCGTCTTCACTCAGGCATCCTGCTGGATCGATCCGAACTCCGTGTTCTTCCGGACCTCACGTCGGGGAGTCGCAGCCGTGATCAAGCATCCGAGCAGGCACTGCGCGGTGGAGCTTCAGGCTCTGCCGTCGCGGATCGGCCAGGTCCGCAGAATCCTTTCCGCGCAATTGCGCTACTGGCATATGGATCCCCTCATAGACCGGGCCGCGCTCGGTGTGACGGAGCTGTTGACGAACGTCCACCGCCATGCGCAGCCCGACAAGACGTGCACCGTGGAGTTCGAGCTGCTGCTCGACCGGCTCGTGGTCTCGGTGCGCGACCACGACCCGCGGTTGCCGGTCGTGGCCGACATCCAGGACACCGAGCCGCTGGCCACGTGCGGGCGCGGGCTCGCGATGGTCGCCGCGGTCAGCGAAAGCTGGGGTGTCCGGCCGGACGGCGAGTCCGGCAAGGTCGTGTGGTTCACGCTGCCCACGCCTGCCGCGGCGCGACCCCGGCCGGCCGCCGCCACGCGTCCGCCGCGGCGGACGGTCTCGGTCGCGGAGACGGCTGGGCTCGTGTTCCCCGAGGTCGACGTCCGCAGGCCCGAACACGCTCCCGCCCGGTCCGCCGTTGTCGGCTGATCGGGCGGTGACAGGCCCTTCGGGGCTTTCGCCTGAGGTTGCGTCGGTGGGTTCAGCTGCGGGTTTGTGCAGGGTTTCGTCCGCAGGGTCGCCTGCGGGGTGACTGCACGGTCGCCTCGCTCCTCGTCCGCGGGTTCGCCTGGTCTTCGTCCGCGGGATGCTCCCCGTCGGTGTCGGGAGCCCGATCGCGCTCAGGCCCCAGGGGCTCGGTGCGATCGGGCTCTCGGTGTCGGCGCGGCCCTCCGGGGCTCATTCACGGGACGGTCCGCCGGAGATCGGCGCCTCCGGGTCCGCGTCACTCCGTGGCTATCGCCCGCAGGACGTCCAGACGTGCCGCTCGCCGGGCCGGTCGCAGGCCCGCGAGGGCTCCCGCCGCGAGGCCCACCAGGGCGACCACCGCGAGTTGCAGCGGGGGCATGGCGAAGGCGAAGGTGCTGTCGCTCGCGCCGTCCGAGGCCTCGACCAGGACCCAGCCGAGGAAGGCGCCGAGACCCAGGCCACCGACCGTGCCGAAGGCGGCGACCAGCACCGACTCCCAGCGGACCATGGCCCTCAGTTGAGACCGGGTCTGGCCCACGGCCCTCAGCAGGCCGAGTTCGCGGGTGCGCTCGTGGATGGCCAGGGAGAGCGTGTTGGCGATGCCCAGCAGGGCGATCAGGACCGCGAGGGCGAGCAGGGCATAGACGAGGGTCAGCATCATGTCGATCCCTCCGGCCGAGGACTGCGCGTACTCGTCGCGGGTCTGCACCTCCGGGTTGCCGTAGCGCGCCGCCACCTTCTCCACCGCCGCCTTGCCCGCGTCGGCGCTCACGTCGTCCTTGAAGGAGACGGCGACCAGCGTGTCGGAGTCCTGGGTGCGGTGCGGGGCCCAGGCCGCGCGGGTGATGACGTACTCCCCCGCCAGCTCGGACTGTCCGTAGACCGCGCGGACGGTGAAGGTCTCCAACTTCCCGTCGGTGAAGCCGAGTCGGACCTTGTCCCCGGTCGCGAGCCCTTGCTTCTCCGCCTCCTTCCGCGTGATCGCGATGCCGTGCGTACCCAGATCGCCCAGTGAGCCGCGGACCGTGCCGAGATCGAAGGTGCGTTGCAGCGCGAGCGGGTCCGTGACCGTCAACGCCCGTCCACTGCCGTCGACTTCGGCGACCCCGCGACCGAGGCCTACGGCCGTGTCCACCTCGGGCAGTCGTTGCACCGCTGCGGCGAGCCGGGGGCTCAGACCGCTGCCGCCCGCGCCGAACGAGGGGGTGCTGACGGCGACATCTCCCGCGAAGGACCGGGACACGGTCTGGTCCATGGTCGCCTTCAAGGAGGCCCCGAACACGGTGAACAGCGACACCACGGCCACGCCGATCATCAGCGCGCTCGCGGTGGCGGCCGTCCGCCGGGGGCTGCGCAGGGCGTTGCGCCGGGCGAGCCCGCCGGTGACTCCGCGCAGTCGGTCGAGGGGTCCGCCGAGGACCCGTACTGCTGCCGTGGAGGCGACCGGACCGAGGACCACGAACGCGGCCAGGGCCAGGACGGCACCGGTTCCCGCCAGCCAGAGGGACGGGGACAGCAGGACGCCGGTCAGCGTGACGGACACGGCGAGTGCGGCCAGGCCGGCCCCGATGACGGCGCGGACCCGGGAGGCGCCGGACTGGTCGACGGCCGTCTCGCGCAGCGCGGCCAGAGGTGCGGTGCGTCCCGCGCGCACGGCGGGCAGCAGGGCGGAGCCCAGGCAGACCACGACGCCGACCGCGAGCGGCAGTGCCATCGACAGCGTGCTGACCACCAAGTCGCCCTCGGGGAAGGGGAATCCGATGGCCGGGAACAGTGCCTGGAGGCCGGCTGCGACGCCGATGCCGCCTGCGAGACCTGCGGCGGAGGCGGTCACGGCCACGACGCTCGCCTCGGCCAGGGTCGCCGCGGTGACCTGCCGACGGGAGGCACCGAGGGCTCGCAACAGGGCGTTCTCGCGGGTGCGTTGGGCGACGACGATCGCGAAGGTGTTGTGGATGGAGAAGGTGGCGACCAGGAGGGCCACGCCCGAGAACACCAGCAGGAAGGTGGTGAAGATCGTCAGGAACTGACTGGAGATCATGTCGGTGTTCTCCTCGGTCGACTCCTGACCGGTGATGGCCTCAACACCCTTGGGCAGCACGGGAGTCAGTCGGTCGACGAGCTCCTGCTGACTGGTGCCGGGGCCCGCGCGCACCAGGATGCTCGACGCCCGGCCGGGCCGTGCCGTGAGGTACCTCTCGGCGTCGGCACGGGTCATGCCGGTGTACGTCACCTGGGCCATGCCGTCCTCGCCGCCGAAGGTCGCCAGGCCGACGACGGTCACCTCGACGGGGTCGGGGGTGCGCAGGGTCGTCGTGTCGCCGATCGCCAGGTGGCCCCGCTTCGCGGTGCCGCGGTTGACGACGACCTCGCCGGACTTCTCCGGGGCGCGGCCCTCGGCGAGCCGGTACGGGTTGAGCTTCGGGTCATCGATCCAGTTACCGGCGAGGGTGGGCGGGCCCTGGCCGCCGATGGGCTTGCCGTTCGCGCCGATCAGCTGACCGGCGCCCTGGATGTCGGGGGCGGCGGCCGCGACGCCGGGGACCTGTTCGACGGTTCGCACCAGATCGGTGGCGACCGGGGCGCGGCCGCCTTCGCTCTCCCCCGGTGTGGTGATGGCCTCGGCGCTGCGGATCACGGCGTCGGTGCCGCTGGTGGCATTGCCGAACATGGTGTCGAACCCGGCGCGCAGGGTGTCGCCCATGACGAGCGTCCCGGCCAGGAAGGCCACACCGAGGAACACGGCGAGGAAGGTCCCGGCGAAGCGGCGCTTGTGTGCGCGGAGGGAGGAGCCGCTGAGGCGCAGGGTGGCGTTCACGAGGGGCTCTCCTTCCGGGGGTGGGAGGGCGTGCCGGTCGGCGTCGAGGTGCTGGTGCGCGCGGGCTGCTGCTCGGCTCGCGTGGGTGGCTCGGCTCGCGTGGGCTCAGCTCGCGAGGGCGGCTCGGCTTGCGGGGATACCTGGGTCCGCGAGGATGGCTGGGTCAGCGAGGGCGGCTCGGTCCGCGAGTGTGTCCCCGGGCGCGGGGAAGCCCCCGGTGCGGAGGGGGACTTGGACCGCGCGGAGGCTTCGGGCCGCGCGAAGGGCTCTGACTGCGCGAAGGCTTCGGCTTGCGTGAAGGGCTCGGGCCGCACGGAAGACTCGGACCGTGCGGAGGACTCGGCCTGCGCGGAGGGCTCGGAGCGTGCGGAGAACTCGGCCTGCGCGGAGGGCTCGGACCGTGCGGAAGACTCGGACCGCACGGCCGCTCCCGTCCCGGCAGCCGCCCCTGTCCGCTCGGCCGCCCCCGTCCCGGCAACCGCCCCCGTCCGCTCGGCCGCCCCGGTCCCGGCGACCGACCCCGTCCGCACGGCCGCCCCCGTCCCCCCGACCACCCCCGTCCCCCCGACCACCCCCGTCCGCGAAGACGCCTCGAACGCCTTCAGCCGGTCCAGGACCCGGTCGGCCGTCGGGGAGGGCATGCGGTCCACCAGGCGTCCGTCGGCGAGGAAGACGACCTCGTCGGCGTGGGCGGCGGCGACCGGGTCGTGGGTGACCATGACGACCGTGCGGGATGTCTGGCGTACGGTCCTGGCGAGGAGGCCGAGGACCTCGCCGCCCGAGCGGGAGTCGAGGTTTCCGGTCGGTTCGTCGGCGAAGACGACGTCCGGCCGGCCGGCGAACGCCCGGGCCACGGCGACGCGTTGCTGCTGCCCGCCGGAGAGCTCGCTGGGCCGGTGGTGGAGCCGGTCGCGCAGGCCGACGACGTCGACGAGCGCGTCGATCCACTCCGCGTCGCCCTTGCCGCCCGCGAGGTCCAGCGGCAGCCGGATGTTCTCCTCGACGGTCAGCGTCGGCACCAGGTTGAACGCCTGGAAGACGAAGCCGACGCGGTCGCGGCGCAGGAGGGTCAGGCGGCGGTCGTCCAGCGCACTCAGGTCGGTGTCGCCGATGTAGGCGCCGCCCGCGGTGAGCGTGTCCAGGCCCGCCGCGCAGTGCATGAGCGTGGACTTGCCGGAGCCCGAGGGCCCCATGATCGCGGTGAAGCGGCCGGCCGGGAAGTCGACGCTCACCCCGTCCAGGGCCCGCACGCCGGTGTCCCCGCTGCCGTAGACCTTGACGGCGTCGACCACTCGGGCGGCGGGCAGCGTCCTCGTCGAGACAGTCCCGGCGGTCATGCCGCACCGCCCTTGCCCGCCGTAGGGCCGAACTGCTCGTCCAGGACGGACAGTCGGCGCCAGTACTCGTCCTCGTCGATCTCGCCGGAGGCGAAACGGCGGCCGAGCATGGCGATCGGCGAGTCACCGGAGGGGCCGGCGTCGGCCATGGCACGCCACGGTCCGCGGCGGCCGCGCCAGACGGTGCGGCGCAGGACGGTGACGACGCCGAGCACGACGGCCGCCCAGATCAGCGGGAAGAAGAGGATCCACGGGCCGGGGCCGCCGTTCCAGTGCGCGAGGGTCTGCATGTCGGTTCATCTCCCGGAGTTGCTGAAGGTGTCGTTCGGTGCTGCTTCGAGACTGGCTCCGGGGAGGGGGTCGGGTCGTCGTACGGCCAGCGGCAGTGCGGATACCTCCAGGGGAGTACGCGGGCCGGTCCTGTCTGCTCCCGACAGGGGCTCGATTTCTGTAACTACTAGTATGTACAGTGAGTTCATGAGCACCCCGGACCGACTGATCGAGGCCACGCGCGAGCTGCTGTGGGAGCGCGGTTATGTGGGCACCAGCCCCAAGGCCATCCTGGAGCGGGCGGGCGCCGGACAGGGCAGCATGTACCACCACTTCAAGGGCAAGCCCGACCTCGCGCTGGCCGCGATCCGGCGGACCGCCGAGGAGCTGCGTGCCACCGCGGAAGGTGTGCTCGGCGCGCCGGGCACACCGTACGAGCGCATCGAGGCGTATCTGCGGCGCGAGCGCGATGTGCTGCGCGGCTGCCCGGTCGGCCGGCTCACGATGGACCCGGACGTGATCGCCAGCGACGAACTGCGTGCGCCCGTCGACGAGACGATCGACCGGATCCGGGAGCGCATCGCCGGGATCGTCGAAGAGGGCAAGGAGCAGGGCCAGTTCGCGCCCTCACTGGACGCCGAGGAGATCGCGGCGACCGTCCTCGCGACCGTCCAGGGCGGCTATGTCCTGGCGCGTGCCTCCGGCTCGCCCGCCGCGTTCGACACCGCCGTACGGGGACTGCTCTCGCTGCTCACGCCCCAAGCCTCGTAAGGCAGTTCGTCCATGTACGTCAGCGCCGAGAACTACCCTGCCTGAGGAGGCGAGCGATGCATGCGATGCAGTACGAGCTCACGCTGCCGGCCGATTACGACATGGCCGTCATTCGCGGTCGGGTCGCGCGGGTCGGGCATCTGCTCGACGACTGGGAGGGCCTCGGCTGCAAGGCGTACCTGATGCGCGAGCGCGGGGTGAACGGCTCGCCGGTCAACCAGTACGCGCCGTTCTACCTCTGGAACACCATGGAGGGCATGAACCGCTTCCTCTGGGGAGGCGGCTTCCAGAGGTTGAGCGACGACTTCGGGCGGCCCTCGGTGCGCCAGTGGACAGGGCTGTCGTACGAGGAGGGCGGCGCCGCGGGTTCGCCCGCCCGGTCGGCCGTACGGCTGCGCCAAGCGGTGCCCGAGGGTGCGGAGTTGGCCGAGGTGATGGCGGAGGCGGCGCGGGAGCCGGAGCGGCTGGCCGGGGAGGACGGTGCGGTGTTCGCGGCCGTCGCCGTGGACACGGC
Organism: Streptomyces sp. NPDC057253; assembly: GCF_042669125.1. Taxonomy (NCBI): domain Bacteria; kingdom Bacillati; phylum Actinomycetota; class Actinomycetes; order Kitasatosporales; family Streptomycetaceae; genus Streptomyces; species Streptomyces sp. NPDC057253. The sequence continues at coordinate 53,414 of NZ_JBHUXV010000038.1, forward strand.
GCGCTGGGAGCTCGTGCACTTCTCGCTCTGGGCTCACGAGCCGTCCAAGGCGGAGGGTGAGGTGTTCGAGGTGCTGCATGTGTCGGCGCCGGGGCGGGAGCGGCTGCCGCGGGGGCGCCAGTGGTGAGCGCGGTCCGGACGGTGGACGGGGACGTCGCCGGTGAGCGGCTCGGCGTGTGCGACGCGCACGACCACCTGTTCTTCGGCAGCCCCCTGCTGCCCGGTCAGGAGCTGCGGAGCAGGTCGGCGGCGCGGGCCGAGCTGGCCGCGTTCGCCGCGCAGGGCGGCGGCGCCGTCGTGCAGTGGACGCCGTACGGGCTGGGGCGGCGGGCCGCCGATCTGCCGGCGCTGGCCAGGGAGAGCGGGGTGCGGATCGTCGCGGCGACGGGACTGCACCAGGCCGTGCACTACGACGACGGCACGCTCGCCCTTCTGCGCGGCAGGCTGGCCGAGGTGTTCGTCGCCGAACTCACCGAGGGCATCGGGACATCGGGGGTCCGCGCGGGACTGATCAAGGTGGCGGGCGGATTCCACGCCCTGGACGCGCACGCCCGCTGGACGATGACCGCGGCCGCCGAGGCCCACCATGCGACGGGGGCGCCGATCGCCGTCCATCTGGAGCTGGGGACCGGCGCGCTCGACGTACTCGACCTGCTGTGCGGCGAGTTGGGGGTCGCGCCGCACCGGGTGATCCTCGGCCATCTGAACCGCTCCCCCGACCTCATGGTGCACCGCCAGGCGGCAGCGTCGGGCTGCTACCTCGCCTTCGACGGACCCTCGCGCGCCAACCACGCCACGGACTGGCGCATGCCGGACGCGGTACGGGCCCTCGCCGACACCGGCCACGGAGACCAGCTGCTGCTCGGCGGCGACACCACGACCGCGGCGGCCCGATCGGTCAACGGCGGGCCCGGGATGCCGTATCTGCTGCGGCGAGTGGCTCCACGACTCGCGGTGGAGCTGGGCCAGGAACTGGTACGGCGCATCCTCACGGACAACCCCGGCCGGGCGTTCGCGGCGGAGTGGCCCGACCTCACCGCCGCCTGAGCGGCGTGCCCTCAGCGGAATTCCTCGGCCAGCACCTCGCCACCTCTGACAGCGCACCCCCGCCACCACCGCCAACGGCCCTACGCCACCGAGATGTCCACCGACGGCCGCAGTTTCGCCGCCGCGGCCAACGCCACGTGGGCGGGGTGGCTCGCGAAGGCCGCCAACAGGCTCTCGTCCGCAGGGCGTTCGGCGGCCGGGTAGGCGATCTGCTCGTAGGCGGCCTGGAAGCGCGGGCCCCAGCGGCGGGCGCCGAGTCGGGCCGTGCGGGAGCAGTTGTCGACCATGTGGGCCACGTCGCGTGCGTGCATGTAGGGCAGCAGTGAGTCGACGGCCTCGATGACGGACTCGTTGACGATCTCCGACCAGGGGTGGCCGCGCTCGGCGAACTCGTCGATCTGGGCGAGCATGGTGGCGACGAACACGCCGGCCGTGAACGGGTCGACGGCCAGCTCGCGTTGACCGCGGCGGGCCCGGACCCGCTCGCCGACGGCCCACATCGGGGAGCCGCCGATCGCGCTCATCGGCCGTGCCCCGAGCCGCCGTTCGGCCAGGATCACGCTGCGCAGCTCGGTGCCGTCGGCGACCTCGTCGTAGATCTCGGCGACGATCTCGCGGGCGGGCCCGTACGTTGCTGTGAAGGCCCGGTCGAAGATGTCCCGGCCGGACGGCGAGAGTCCTTCGCGGACCGCTCGCAGGCCGGAGTGGGAGATGGTGCGGGCGATCGGGCCGGTGACGTTCTCACAGGACCGTTCGTAGGCCGTCACCTCGTCGTCCCCGGCCAGGCGGTAGCGCGTGTACAGGGTCTCGACGATGCCGTGGACCGCCCCGAGCAGGATGGCGCGCTCGCCGACGATGTCCGAGAGGTACTCGCTCTCCAGCGTGGTGCGGAAGGTGTACGGCGCTCCGAGCGCCACCGACCAGCCGAGCGCGAGGTCGACGGCCCGGCCGTCGGGGTCGGCGTGCACGGCGAAACTGCTGTTGATCCCGGCGCCGTTGATGTCGGCGCCCTGCTGGTAGAGGCGGCGCACGGAGTCGCCCATGCCCTTGGGGCACACGGCGACCACCGGATGGCCGGCGGGGAACTCGCATCCGCTCTCGCGGAGATGGCCGAGGAGGAATCCGTGCGAGAGGCCGATCGCGGCGCCGGGTTTGAGGACGCCGAAGATCTCCTGGTGGTGGGCGGCGAGGGCCGCGTCCGCGATCAGCAGGACGACCAGGTCGCTGTCGGCGGCGACCGTGAGCCAGTCGCCCAGGGTACCGTCCTCCTCGGTGAAGCCGTGGGCGCGGGCGTCGGCGGCCGAGCGGGAGCCGGGGCGCAGTCCCACGGTCACCCGGATGCCGGTGCCGGCCAGGGAGTCGCGCAGGTTGAGGGACTGGGCGCGGCCCTGGGGGCCCCAGCCGAGCACACCGATGCGGCGGACCCCGGCGAAGGCCTGGGACAGCAGGGGAAAGAGGTGTCGGCCGCCGCGCAGGACGGTCTCGGTGCCGCCGGGGACGTCCATGGTTTCGAGGGCGAAGACGCGGGAGGTGAAGGGGGCGGAGGTCATGGATGGAGTTGTAGGCTCCACGCAGGCGTTGCAGCAAGCGCAACTTCCGCATCGCACTGTTGCATGAAATGAAACGAGCAGGTCGCATGGATGATCATCGAGAGCTCCGACTGTTTCTGCATCTCGCTCAGACCCTGAACTTCGGCCGCACAAGTCTCGATTGCCATGTCAGTCCGGCCACGCTGACCAGAACCGTGCAGCGGCTGGAGGCGGATCTGGGGCACCGGCTGTTCGACCGCGGACCGCGCGGGGTGTCGCTGACGGCGCAGGGGCACCGCTTCCGCGAATACGCCGTACAGGCGCTGGAGTTGTGGCGCGCCTACCGCGAGGAGCATCCCGACCCGGCCGAACTGACCGGCCGCCTGGCGGTGTTCGCGACGGTGACCGCCTGTCAGGCGCTGCTGCCCGACCTGTTGGGACCGTTCCGCGCGGCCCATCCTCAGGTACGGCTGGACCTGCGCACCGGTGACGCGGCGGCCGCGCTGGCCCGGCTGGACGAGGGCGAGGTGGACGTGGCCGTCGCGGGGATCCCGGCACGGCTGCCGGAGGGGCTGGTGAGCCGGACGGTCGCGGTGACCGATCTGGTCCTGGTCACCGCGCGGGACCGGCCGGACGCCGGCCTGGACGGCCCGTTCGTCCTTCCCCATCGCGGGCTGGTCCGCGAAGCCGCAGACCGCTGGTTCCGGGCGCGGGGGACGGTCCCCGAGGTGGTCTGCGAACCCGACGGTCACGAAGGGCTGCTGGCCCTGGTCGCTCTGGGCTGCGGCACGGGCGTGGTCCCCCGTCTCGTACTGGAGCACAGCGCGGTGCGCGAGCGGCTGGCGGAGGTTCCCGTCGAGCCGTGGCACGAGCGGTTCCCGATCGGACTGTGTTTGCGGCGGGCCGATCTGCGGCGGCCGTTGGTGGCGGCGCTGTGGAGCCTGACGGCACCGGAGGGGGCGGAGCCGGAGGAGCCGAAGGGCGTTGTCAGTGTCGGCTGATAGGACTTGGGGATGACCCGGACGCCTGCTTTCGATGATCTGCTGGTCCTGATCGAGGACCGTTCCGCCGCTCTGCGGGCCAGTGTCGCGGGCGCCCCCGATCCGCACATTCGCGTGCCCAGTTGCCCCGGCTGGTCGCTCGGGGACCTCGTGCGGCACCTCACCGACGTGCACCGGTTCTGGGCGGCGGCGGTGGCCGCGGGGCCCAGTGAGAAGCCGCCGGAGCCGGAGCCGTTCGTGGACGCGGAGTCGGTGGACCCGGTGAGTCGTTCGGCCGCGGCCACCGAGGAGTTGGTCGCCGCGTTGCGGGCCGCCGGTCCCGCGTCGGGCTGCTGGACCTGGTGGGGCGGCTCCGACGTGCCGATGACCAGTGGAGCCGTGGCGCGCCATCAGGTCCACGAGGCTGCCGTCCACGCCTTCGACGCCCAGCTGGCCACCGGAACTCCCCAGCCTGTCCCGGAGGTTGTCGCGCTGGACGGCACAGCCGCGTTCCTCGACGTCGCGCACGGCACCGCCGGTCCCTGGCCCAACCGGCCGGTCCGGATCGGTCTGCATGCCGCCGAGGGCGCTTCGTGGCTGGTCGAACTGACGGCGTCCGGGGCGCGCAGAGTCGACGGTCCGCAGGAGACGGACGCCGACCTGTACGGGCCGGCGAGCGATCTGCTGCTCACGCTGCATCGCCGGCTTCCTCTGGACAGTCTGCGCAGCGAGGGGGACCGTGCCGTCCTGGAGGACCTGTTGAGCTGGCCCGATCTTGGTTAGATCGACGCCCCTCGAAACAGTCGAGCTGATGGGAAACGTATGCGAGTCGTCGTCATCGGCGGGAGCGGCCACATCGGCACCTTCCTCGTCCCCCGGCTGGTGCGGGCCGGCCATGAGGTGATCAACATCAGCCGCGGCACGCGCGGCGCCTACGTCGAAGCCCCCGAATGGGAGCACGTGCGTCAGGTCGTGGCCGACCGGCAGCAGGAGGACAGCGCCGGCACCTTCGGCGACAGGGTGGCCGGCCTGGCGCCGGAGGTCGTCGTCGACCTGGTCTGCTTCACCCTGGAGGCCGCCACCGCGCTGGTCGAGCGGCTGCGCGGCGAGGTCGGTCACCTGCTGCACTGCGGCACCGTGTGGCGCCACGGCCCCAGCCACAAGCTGCCCATCTCCGAGAGCACCGGCACCCCGCCCGTCGGGGAGTACGGCGTGCAGAAGGACCGGATCGCCCGGATGCTCAAGGAGGAGACCGCCTCCGGAGGTCTGGTCACCACGTCCCTGCACCCCGGGCACATCGTCGGCCCCGGCTGGCACCCGATCGGCCCGTTGGGCAACCTCGACCCCGCCGTCTGGTCCACGCTCTCCTCCGGGAAGCCGCTGGCGATCCCGGGCAGCGGGGTCGAGTCGATGCACCATGTGCACGCCGACGATGTCGCCCAGGCCTTCGAGCGGGCGATCGAGCGCCGGGACGCGGCGGCGGGCGAGGACTTCTCCGTGGTCGCCCCCACCGCGCTGAACGTCCGCGGCTACGCCCACATCGCGGCCGGCTGGTTCGGGCAGACCGCGGTGCTGGAACCGGTGTCCTGGGAGCGGTTCCGTGCGACCACGGCCCCGGAGCACGCCGAGGCGAGCTGGGAGCACCTGTATCGCAGCCAGTGCTTCAGCATCGAGAAGGCGAGGACCGTCCTCGGCTACGCGCCCCGTTACGAACCGGAGGCCGCCGTGCTCGAATCCGTGCGCCGGCTGATCGAGCTCGGTGAGCTGGAGGTGGCCCGCCCGCTCGCGCTGTGAACCGTGTCAGGCCGCGAGCTGGACGGGCACCGCACTCGCCCCCTGTCGCCGCAGGGGGCGGGCGCTCCGGGTGGCGAAGACGTACAGGCGCAGGACGACGAACCGGCCCGCGCCGGCGAGTCCCGAGGCACCGAGGTAGACCAGCTGCTCGGTCACCGAACCGGCGGCGGGCTGCACCAGGTGCAGGATCCCCATGGCACCGCTGGTGACCAGGTACGCGGCGCCGGCCGAGCCCGCCGACTGCCAGTGCTCCCGCCAACCGGCGCCGCGGCCCTTGCGGAAGGTGTACCGGACGTGCAGTTCGGTGCACAGCGCGGTGGAGGCTGCGGTGACGATCACGTTGGCGAGTGCCCAGGGCATGGCTCCGGCCAGCAGCGCCACCGCGAGGGCGGCGAGGATCCCGACTCCGCCTCCGAAGATCACGAACCGTATGAAGGCCATGCGGCCACCCCCCGTCTCCCGTAGCTCCCGTTGTTTCCGATGATGGAAAGCTACGTTGCATTCAAGGATCTGGCAACTGATTTATTGCACGGGGAGGCTTTAGCCCCAGCTAGGGGCGTCGATATCGTTGCAACGGACGCACGTTTAACGCAACGATGACACTTCGCTATCGTTGCAATGACTGCGCCTGAACGCTAGACCCGGCCCCTGTCCAGGCGGCCGACCCGGGCCACGTTCTCCCGGTCCTCGGAGTCCTCGCTCGGCGTGGCGGTGAACCAGGCGTCGAGGATCTCCTTGAGCAGGGGCTCGGAGGTGAGGCGGAGGCTGAGGGCCAGGACATTGGCGTCGTTCCAGCGGCGGGCGCCGTCCGCGGTGTAGGCGTCCGTGCACAGGGCGGCCCGTACACCGGGCACCTTGTTGGCGGCGATGGAGGCGCCGGTGCCGGTCCAGCAGCACACCACCGCCTGGTCGGCCGTCCCCGCGGCCACCTCACGGGCCGCGGCCTCCGAGCAGACCGCCCACTGCGGGTCGGCGCCGGGACTCAACGCGCCGTGCGGAACCACCTCGTGGCCCCGCGCGCGCAGTTCGTCGACGAGGGCGCGCGCCACAGGTTCGTCCATGTCCGAGGAGACGGAGATCCGCATGTCACGAGCCTACTCGGCGGCTCGTCCACCGGACCACGGGTTCCAGGTAGACCACGTGCGGGCCCACCAGGCCGGGCAGTTCGGCCGGGGAGCCCACGAAGGCGATCCGGTCGAACTCCGGATCGCGTCCCCGGGCGGTCTCGGCGGCCACGAGCGCGTCGAAACGGGCGTGGAGCACGGACGCCGGCAGGGCCGGCGCGAGGTAGTGGACACCGACCTGGCCGTCGTCGCCGTAGGTGATCAGACAGCGGGTGAGCGCGGCGGCCGGGGTGTCGACGCCCGTCTCCTCGGCCAGTTCCACCGCGGCGTGGCGGCGCAGGGCGCTCTCGTCCAGGGGCTCGTCTCCCGCGGGGGGTTCCACCGATCCGCCGGGGAACTGCCAGCGGCCGGGCGCGGCGGTGGACCGGGACATCCGGCCGACCAGCACGCGTCCGTCGTCCGTCGGCTGGATCACGCTCACGAAGAGGGACCGCAGGGCGGTGGCGCCCGGGACGCGGCGCAGGGCGAAGTAGCGGTAGGTGGTGCGGGACCAGGAGACGAGCAGGGCGTCCCCGGCGTCCCGTGAGAGGCCCGCGCAGAGCACGACCGGGCCGTCGAAGAGCGCCGGGTTGGCGAGGACCGCCTCGTCCCACTCACGGTTCATGGCCGCCCGCGACTCGGCCGGGACCGCCGGTGGTGCCACCTCGACCAGACGCAGTTCCGCGGCCTCCAGCAGTTCAGTCACGGGTCAGAGTCCCGAGCGGGTCGTCCAGCACCGGCTGCCAGGCCAACTCGGCCGCCCCGACGAGGCTGTTGTGGGCGAGGGTGCAGCTGAGGATCGGGACGCCGCCGCTCTGGCCCCACAGGCTGCGGTCGGCGACGACAGCGCGCAGCCGCGCGGGGTCGGCGTCCAGGAGGGTGCTGTGGAGGCCGCCGAGGATGACGCGGTCCGGGTTGAGGATGTTCACCAGTCCCGCGAGGCCGAGCCCGAGGCGGTCGATGAGGGTCTCGGCTGCCGTACGGACGGCGGGGTCGTCGTAGTGGTCGCGGATCAGGTCGTTGGCCTGCTGGAGCAGGGACAGCTCGGGGCCGGGGTCGCGTCCCGCGGCCGTGAGCAGGGCCAGCGGGTCGGCCTCGACGTCCAGGCAGCCGCGGCTGCCGCAGTAGCAGGGGCGCCCCTCGGGGTTCACGGTGAGGTGGCCGACCTCCAGGGCCAGGCCCGAACTGCCCGTGTGCAGGCGGCCGTCGAGCACCAGCGCACCGCCCACGCCCCGGTGCCCGGTCGCCACGCACAGCAGGTCCCGGGCACCGCGGCCCGCGCCGTGCCGGTGCTCGGCGAGCGCCGCGAGGTTGACGTCGTTGCCCGCGAAGGCCGGTCCGGTGATGCCGGCGGCGCGCACGCACTCGTCGAAGATACGGCGGACGGGGGCGCCCGCCGGCCAGGCCAGGTGCAGGGGGTTGAGGGCGAGCCCCTCGGGTTCGGCGACCGCGGACGGCACCGCGAGTCCCGCGCCGACGCAGCGCCTGCCGGTCGCGCGCAGCAGGTCGGCGCCCGCCTCCACGACGGAGCCGAGGACCTTCGCCGGGTCGGCGTCGACGGTCTCGGAGCCGGGCGCGGTGGCGACGATACGGCCGCCCAGGCCGACCAGCGCGGCCCGGAAGCCGTCGGCGTGCACCTGCGCGGCCAGCACCACGGGGCCGTCCTCGGCGACCGCGAGCCGGTGCGAGGGCCGGCCCTGGGAACCGGCGGCCGCGGTGGGCCGGGCGTCGACGCGGATCAGCCCGAGCGCCTCCAGCTCGGCGGCGACCGCGCCGGCCGTCGCCCGGGTCACCCCGAGTTCGGCGGTGAGCACGGCCCGGGTGGGCGCGCGTCCGGTGTGCACGAGCTCCAACGCGGGCCCGAGCGCGCCGCGCCCCCGGTCCAGCCGCGTCCTCGAGGTGGTCCCTTCCCCCGCCGGCCGGGGGTCCGCCTTGCCGCTCATGAGGGGGAGTCTCCCATGATCCGTTCCTGCCCCGGCCTACAGGCCGCTGACCCGCAGCGTGATGTTGAGCCGCCCGGTCAGCCCCAACTCGGGCGGCGCGGTGCCCGGATGCACGCGGGGCACTCCGTGGTACGCGAGCCTCGACGGGCCGCCGAACACGAACAGGTCGCCGCTGCGCAGTTCGACGTCGGTGTACGGCCTGGTCCGGGTCTCGGTGTTGCCGAAGCGGAAGACACAGGTGTCGCCGAGGCTCAGGGACACCACCGGGGCGTCCGCCTTCTCGTCGCTGTCCCGGTGCATGCCCATGCGGGCGTCGCCGTCGTAGAAGTTGATCAGGGCGATGTCGTAGCCGGACGCCTCGATGTCCAGCGCGTCCCGTACGGCTTGACTCGCCAGTTCGCCCAGCCAGTGCGGGAAGGGCTTCACCGGTGCCCCGTCGCCGTCGGCGACCGTGCGGGCGTAGGCGTACGGATACCAGTGCCAGCCGAGGCAGACCTGCCGGGCGGTCATCGTGCCGCCGCCGGGGGTGCGGACCGTGCGCAGCCCGGCGGGCGGGCGGGCCCACTCGCGGCAGGCCGCCAGCAGCTCGCGCTGCCGGGCCGGCTCCAGCCAGTCCGGGACGTGCACCGCGCCCGGCGCGACCTCGGCGCGCGCTCGGGGGAACAGCTCGGCATCCATGCCTTCCATCCTGCCCGAGCGGGCCTGAACTGCGGCTCCGATAGCCTGGGGGCACGATGGACGACCGTATGACGACCCCCTGGGGCGAGCTCACGCTCACCCGTTTCCCCGAGGACCCGCGTGACCGGCTGCGCGCCTGGGACGCCTCCGACGAGTATCTGCTGAGGCATCTCGCCACGGAGCGGGTGGCGCTGTCCGGCGCCGTGGTGGTGGTCGGGGACCGGTGGGGCGCGCTGGTCACCGCGCTGGCGGCGCACCGGCCGACGCAGATCACCGACTCCTTCCTCAGTCAGGAGGCGACCCGGGCGAACCTGGCGCGCGCCGGCGTCGAGCCGGGGACCGTGCGCCTGCTCACCACGCAGGACCCGCCGCCCGGCCGGATCGATGTCCTGCTGGTGCGGGTGCCGAAGAGCCTGGCCCTGCTGGAGGACCAGCTGCTGCGCCTCGCGCCCGCGGTGCACGAGGGCACCGTCGTGGTCGGCACCGGCATGGTGAAGGAGATCCACACCTCGACGCTCCAGCTGTTCGAGCGGATCCTCGGGCCGACCCGCACCTCGCTGGCCGAGAAGAAGGCCCGGCTCGTCTTCTGCACCCCGGAGCCGTCGCTGGAACGGCCCGCCAATCCCTGGCCGTACGGCTACTCGCTCCCGGAGGGCGTCGGGGCCGTCTCCGGGCGTGCCGTCGTCAACCACGCGGGCGTGTTCTGCGCCGACCGGCTCGACGTCGGCACCCGCTTCTTCCTCCAGCATCTCCCGGCCGGTCTGGGCTCCCGGCGGATCGTGGATCTGGGCTGCGGCAACGGCGTCGTGGGCACGGCGGTGGCCCTGGCCGACCCCGAGGCCGAGGTGCTGTTCGTCGACGAGTCCTTCCAGGCCGTGGCCTCGGCGGAGGGGACGTACAAGGCGAACGGCGCGCCGGGGCACGCGGAGTTCCGCGTCGGGGACGGACTGGCCGGGGTGCCGGACGGCAGTGTGGACGTCGTGCTCAACAACCCGCCGTTCCACTCGCACCAGGCGACGACCGACGCGACGGCCTGGCGGATGTTCGCCGGCGCGCGCAGGGCGCTGCGGGCCGGTGGCGAGCTGTGGGTCGTCGGGAACCGGCACCTCGGGTACCACGTGAAGCTGCGCAAGCTGTTCGGGAACAGCGAACTCGTCGCCAGCGACCCGAAGTTCGTGGTGCTGAAGGCGGTAAAAAGGTCGAGTGGCTGACTCCTCGGCGCGGGACTTCTACGACTCGCTGGCTCCGGACTACCACCGGATCTTCGCGGACTGGGACGCGAGCATGGCACGGCAGGCCGCCGCGCTGGGGGCGCTGGTGGGGTCGGGTCCGCACCGGGTGCTGGACTGCTCGTGCGGGATCGGGACCCAGGCGATCGGGCTGGCGCTGGCCGGGCACCGGGTCGTCGGCAGTGATCTGAGTCCCGTCGCCGCCGCGCGTGCCGCCGCGGAGGCGACGGCCCGCGGTGCGCGGATCCCGACGGCGGCCGCGGACATGCGCCAACTGCCCTTCACGTCATCGGTGTTCGACGTCGTGGTCTGTGCGGACAACTCCCTGGCCCATCTGCTGACGGCCCCGGACGTGGCGGCCGCGCTGGCGGGCATGCGGCGGGTGCTGCGGGACGGCGGGCTGCTGCTGCTCACCCTGCGGGACTACGACGCGATCCGCCGGACCCTGCCCGCCGCGATGCCTCCCCAGGTCTCCGAGGACGCCGACGGCCGGGTGATCACCTTCCAGCTGTGGCACTGGCACGAGGACGGGGAGCGCTACGACCAGGAGTACTTCCAACTCGTGCCCGCCGACGGCGACTGGGCTGTCCGTGTCCGCCGTACGACCTCCTGGGCGCTGACCCGGGCGCAGGTGACGGAGTTCGTGACCGCGGCCGGTTTCGTGGACGTCCGCTGGCACGACCCCGCGTCCAGCGGGTTCTACCAGCCCGTTCTCACCGCCCGAGCATCCGGATGATCCGCCGGGCGGCCTCGGCCATGGCGTCCCGTCCGACACTCAGGTACGTGCGCGAGTCGACCGCCTCGGGGTGAGCCGCCAGGAACTCCCGGATCGCGTGTGTCATGGCGATGTTGAGCGCGGTGCCGACGTTGACCTTGGCGATGCCGCCCGCGACGGCAGCGGTGAGTTCGTCGTCGCGGACGCCCGAGGAGCCGTGCAGGACGAGGGGGACGTCCAGGGTGGTGGCGAGGTTCTTGAGGAGCTCGTGGTCGAGGGTGGCGGTGCGTTCGGTCATGGCGTGGGCGCTGCCGACGGCCACCGCGAGGGCGTCCACCCCGGAGTCGGCGACGAAGGAGCACGCCTCGGCCGGGTCGGTGCGCGCGCCGGGGGCGTGCGCGTCCAGCGGGGGCTGTCCGTGCTTGCCGCCCACCTCGCCCAACTCCGCCTCGATCCAGAGACCTTGGGAATGCGCCCAGTCGGCGGCGGCACGGGTCGCGGCGAGGTTCTCGGCGTAGGGCAGCCGGGCCGCGTCGTACATCACCGAGCTGAATCCGGCGTCGGCGGCCTGCCGGAGCAGGTCGTCGCTCTGGACGTGGTCGAGGTGCAACGCGACGGGTACTGCGGCGCGTTCGGCCGCGGCTACGGCGGCGCGGGCCAGCGGAAGGAGTCGGCCGTGACGGAACTTGACGGCGTTCTCGCTGACTTGGAGGACGACCGGTGCGTCCAGGGACTCGGCGCCGCTGATGACGGCCTCGACGTGTTCCAGGGTGATGATGTTGAAGGCGGCGACGGCGGAGCGGGGGGTGGCGGCCCGGGTGACGAGCTCGCCGGTGGGGACCAGGGGCACGGCGGAACTCCTAGGGGCGGGCGAGGATCACCGAGCGGGTGAGGTGGCGGGGCCGATCGGGGTCGAGGCCGCGGGCGACGGCGACGGCGACCGCGAGGCGCTGCACCCGGACCAGTTCGGCGAGCGGGTCGAGAGTGCCGGGGATCCACAAGCCGCCCGTCTCCCCGACCTGTTCGGCCAGTCCCTCCGGCGCCTCGCCGAGCATCCAGGTGGCCGTGCCCCGGGTGGTGACGCTGATGGGACCGTGCCGGTACTCCATCGCCGGATAGGCCTCGGTCCAGGCGAGCGAGGCCTCGCGCATCTTCAGTCCGGCCTCGCTCGCCAGCCCCACCGTCCAGCCGCGGCCGAGGAAGGTGAACTGCGTGCAGTCGACGAGCCCTTGGGGCAAGGGAGTCGCGAGCGCCCTGCGGGCGTCGGCGACGACGGCATCGGTGTGCAGGCCGAGGTGGGCGCGGAGCAGGGTGAGGGCGGTGGTCGCGAACCTGGTCTGGACGACGGAGCGTTCGTCGGCGAAGTCGAGGACGACGACCTCGTCGGCGGTGGACATGACGGGGGTGGCGGGGTCGGCCGTGAGCGCGGTGGTGCGGGTACGGCCCTTCAACTGCCCTAGCAGCTCCAGGACTTCGGTGGTCGTGCCGGAGCGGGTGAGGGCGACGACCCGGTCGTAGGAGCGGCCGGCCGGGAACTCCGAGGCGGCGAAGGCGTCGGTCTCGCCCTCACCCGCGCTTTCCCTGAGCACGGCCGCCGCCTGCGCCATGAAGTACGACGTGCCGCACCCGACGATCGCCACCCGCTCCCCCGGTGCCGGAAGCGCGCCGGAGTGGCGCCCGGCCTCCGCCGCCGCCCGGTCCCAGCACTCCGGCTGACTGGTCAGCTCGTCCTCGACATGCGTCATGCCGCCACCCTTCCCTGAATTGCTTGTTCTTGCAAGATATAGCGCTGTTTCGAGCACAATCAAGCATTCGGGTCCAGGAAAGGTGCGCTAAGGTCGCGAGGAGATCGAGGGACGGAGGGCGCGGATGTCGCGGGACGCCCGCTGGAAGGCGCTGCTGGAACTGCTCGTGGAGCGGGGACGGCTGGATGTCGAGGAGGCGGCCGCCGAGCTGGCGGTCTCGGCGGCGACGATCCGCCGTGACTTCGACCAGCTGGCCGAGCAGCAGATGCTGGTGCGCACCCGGGGCGGGGCGGTCGTGCACGGGGTGTCCTACGAGCTGCCGCTGCGCTACAAGACGGCCCGGCACGCCTCCGAGAAGCAGCGCATCGCGAAGGCGGTCGGGGAGCTGATCGCTCCCGGCGAGGCCGTGGGGCTGACCGGCGGCACGACCACCACCGAGGTGGCGCGGGCGCTCGCCGTGCGCGGGGACCTCGCCGGCGGCTCGCCCGCGCTCACGATCGTCACCAACGCGCTCAACATCGCCAATGAGCTGGCCGTACGCCCGCAGTTCAAGATCGTGCTGACCGGCGGGGTGGCGCGCCCGCAGTCGTACGAGCTCGTCGGGCCGCTCGCGGACGGTGTGCTGGGGCAGATCACCCTCGACGTGGCGGTCCTCGGTGTGGTCGCCCTGGACGTCACGCACGGCGCCGCCGCCCACGACGAGGCGGAGGCCGCCGTCAACCGGCTGCTGTGCGAGCGCGCCGAGCGGGTCGTGGTGGCCGCCGACTCCAGCAAGCTGGGGCAGCGGGCGTTCGCCCGGATCTGCGGAGCCGAGAAGATCGACACGCTGGTCACCGACTCGGCGGCGACGCCGGAGACGGTGGGGCGGTTCGAGGAGGCGGGCGTGCGGGTTCTCACGGTGTGACGACCGGGGGCCCGGGTGCGAGCCGTTCCGCTGACACCTGCGGCCGATGCTGCTTACGCTGAGCTGCAGGAGGCTGCGATGAGCGGATCACCCACGGACCACACCGGCTACCTGCCGATCGCCGAGCACGGCCTGATCGGCGACCTGCGCAGCGTGGCGCTGGTCGGGACCGACGGCACCGTCGACTGGTACTGCTGCCCGTCCTTCGACGCGCCGAGCGTCTTCGCCTCGATCCTGGACGCCGAGCGCGGCGGCCGCTTCGAGCTGGCGGCGGCCGTGCCGGCCCGGACCAAGCAGTTCTACTTCCCCGACACCAACGTGTTGATCACCCGGTTCTACACCGAGGACGGCGTCGGCGAGGTCCAGGACTTCATGCCGGTCGACGGGGACACGGTGGAGACCGAGCGGCACCGGCTGATCCGGCGGGTGCTGTGCGTGCGCGGCTCCATCCCGTTCCGGACCCGGGTGGCACCCCGCTTCGACTACGGCGCCCAGCCGCACACCCTGCGGATGGTCGGGGACGTCGCGGTGTTCGAGTCCCCGAAGCTGTCGCTGGGGCTGACCGCGACCGTGGCGCTGGAGACCGAAGGCCCGGACGTACGCGCCGACTTCAAGCTCTCCGAGGGCGAGTCGGCGGTGTTCGCGCTCGACCAGGTCGGCGGCGAGGTGACCCCGCGCCGCTGCGCGCGCACCGAGGCCGAGGAGCAGTTCAACAGCACGGTCGCCTACTGGCGGCACTGGCTGTCCGCCTCCAAGTACCGGGGCCGCTGGCGGGAGATGGTGCACCGCTCCGCCCTCACCCTCAAGCTGCTGACCTACGCGCCCACCGGCGCCATCGTGGCCGCCCCGACCACCAGCCTGCCCGAGCAGCTCGGCGGCGAGCGCAACTGGGACTACCGGTACGTGTGGGTGCGGGACGCCGCCTTCTGCGTGTACGCCCTGCTGCGGCTCGGATTCACCAGCGAGGCCGAGCAGTTCATGGACTTCCTGATCCGGCACGTCAGCCCGGAGGGTCACGGCCCCTCGGGCCCGCTCCAGATCATGTACGGCATCGACGGCCGCACCGATCTGACGGAGCGTGAACTCCTGCACATGGAGGGGCATCGGGGCTCGGCGCCGGTCCGGGTCGGCAACGCCGCCGCCGACCAGCTCCAACTGGACATCTACGGCGCCCTGATCGACTCGATCTACCTCTACGACAAGTGGGCCAAGCCCATCTCCAGCGCCCAGTGGGACGACGTGTGCACGCTGGTGGAGTGGGTGTGCGCGCACTGGGACCAGCCCGACGAGGGGATCTGGGAGACCCGGGGCGGCCGCAAGAACTTCCTGTACTCACGGCTGATGTGCTGGGTGGCGATCGAGCGGGCGATCCGGATGGCCAACCGGCGCGGCCTGCCCGCCGACCTGAACCGCTGGCGGGAGTGCCGCGACACCATCTACCGGCGGATCATGAAGCACGGCTGGTCCGAGACGCGGCAGGCGTTCGTCCAGCACGAGGACGGCGACGTGCTGGACGCGGCGGTCCTGATGATGCCGCTGACCAAGTTCATCGCGCCGACCGACCCCAAGTGGCTCTCCACATTGGACGCGTTGACCGAGGAGCTGGTCTCGGACTCCCTCGTCTACCGCTACGACCCGATGGCGAGCCCCGACGGACTGCGCGGCGACGAGGGCACCTTCTCGATCTGCTCGTTCTGGTACGTCGAGGCGATGGTGCACGCCGGACGGCTCGACGAAGCCCGGCTGGCCTTCGAGAAGATGCTCACCTACGCCAACCATCTGGGCCTGTACGCCGAGGAGATCAGCAACACCGGCGAGCAGCAGGGCAACTTCCCGCAGGCGTTCACCCACCTCGCCCTGATCAGCGCGGCCTTCAACCTGGACCGGGCCCTCGGCTGAGGAATGCCGTCGGCCGATGCCATGTTGCAGCCGGCATGACGACGAACGCGCCGCGCCCCGAGGTCCTGCGATACACCGCCTTCTCCAGCACCCCCGAGGGCGGCAACCCCGCCGGTGTCGTCCTGGACGCCTCCGCCCTGGACGACGACGCCATGCTGGCCATCGCCGCCGAGCTCGGGTACTCCGAGTCGGCGTTCCTGACCGCACCCCCGCGGGATCTCGACGGGCCGGCGGGACGGACGTACACCATCCGTTACTTCAGCCCGAAGGCCGAGGTGCCGTTCTGCGGACACGCCACGGTCGCGACCGCCGTCGCGCTGGCCGAGCGGATCGGCCCGGGGGAGCTGCTGTTCGCCACGCCCGCCGGCAGCGTGCCCGTGTCGGTGGCCGAGGAGGGCGGGACGGTCAGGGCCACGCTCACCAGCGTCGAGCCGCACGTCGAGGAGATCGCCGACGCCGACCTCGCCGAGGCGCTCGCCGCGCTCGACTGGCCGGCCGGCGATCTCGACCCGGCGTTCCCGCCCCGCATCGCGTTCGCCGGCGCCCGCCACCTCGTGCTGGCGGCGGCGACCCGGTCCCGCCTCGCGGAGCTGGCGTACGACTTCGCCCGTCTCGAAGCCCTCATGCACCGGCTGGACCTGACCACCGTCCAGCTGGTGTGGCGGGAGTCGGCCGGCGTCTTCCACGTCCGGGACCCGTTCCCCGTCGGCGGTGTCGTCGAGGACCCGGCGACGGGCGCCGCGGCCGCCGCGTTCGGCGCGTACGCCCGTGAGCTGGGCCTGGTCCCCGAGGACGCCGTCCTCACCCTGCGCCAGGGCGAGGACCTGGGCCGACCCGGCGAGCTCACGGTGACCCTGCGCGCGGGCGACCCGCGGGTCCGGGTGAGCGGCGCGGGGGCCCGCATCGGCTGAGGTCAGTGCCCGTGCGCGCCGGAGGACTCGTGGGGAGTCTCCTCGGCGGTCCCTCCGCTCGCTCCCTGGGCCCTGACCGTGAAGGCGGCCGTGTGGACCTTGCCCTCGTGCCGGAAGTCCAGGAAGAGCCGGTAGGTACCGGCGCTGGGTGCCGTGGCCGTGAAGGAGATGGCGGGGCCGGCGTCGGTGGTGCCGTCGCCGGGCTCGCCGTTCGGATGGACGTGCAGGTAGGCGAGGTCGCCGGAGCGCAGGGCGACCAGATGGCCGTAGGCGCCGAGGTAGGGCTGAAGGTCGGTGACGGGCCTGCCGGCCCGGGAGACCGTGAGCTTCAGTTCGCGGGCCGCGCCGGGGCGCAGGGCGCCGGCCAGCTTCACCTCGTAGCCGTCGGTCGTGGCGGTGCCGTTCGGCGTCGGGAGGTGCTGCGGGGCGTAGCTGCCCGACACCGCCAGGTCGGCGCCCAGGGTGAGGTTCGCGGCGCCCTTCTTCTCGGGGGTGAAGTCGGCGAAGACCCGGTAGTCGCCCGCGCGGGGCAGCGAGAGGGGGATGCTCCAGGTGCCGTCGGCGGCCCGGCTGGGATGCACATGGCGGAAGGTGTTCAGGTCGCGGGAGGCCACGATCAGATGGAGTTCCTTGTCGTGCTCGCGGCGGTAGGCGGTGAGCGCGCGGCCGTCGTCGTCCAGGACGGCGAAGCGCAGGTCGGTGGTGCGTCCGGCCGCGAGCCGAGTCGTCCGCAGGTCGAGGCGGTAACCGCCCTCGGCGATCTGGAGTCCGCCCGCTGGGGGTGACTCCTGCCCTGGAGCGCTCTCCTCCATATGGGTGTCATGGCGTACGGGCGCCTTCTCCCCGGTCACCGGGCCGATGCCCTGGCCCACGCCGTAGGCGGTGCCGAACGTGGCGGCCAGGGCGGCGGCGAACGCGGTGATCTTCAGTCCTGCGTGCATGGTCGGCACCTCCGGTACGGGTTCTCGATGCACCTCACCATACCCCTGGGGGGTATGAAGTCAACCCGATCGACCGGCTTGCTTGAGATACCCTATGGGGGTATACATGAGACCCGAACCCACCATACCCCCACCCGGTACTCACGAGGAGTGGCGATGACCACCACCGCAGCGGCCGAGACCGAGCTCGCCATCGGCGGTATGACCTGCGCCTCGTGCGCGGCGCGTATCGAGAAGAAGCTCAACCGGATGGACGGGGTCACCGCGACCGTCAACTACGCCACCGAGAAGGCCAAGGTCACCTACCAGGGCGGGATCTCGGTCCAGGACCTGATAGCGACCGTCGAGAAGACCGGCTACACGGCCCGGGAACCGGCGCCACCGGAGCCCGCCGACCCGGACGACGGGGAACCCGACGAACTGCGGTCCCTGCGCGAGCGGTTGATCACCGCCGTGGTGCTGGCGGTCCCGGTCGTCGCGATGGCGATGATCCCCGCGCTCCAGTTCGAGTACTGGCAGTGGCTGTCGCTGACGCTGGCGGCGCCCGTGGTGACGTACGCCGGCTGGCCCTTCCACAAGGCTGCGTTCACCAATGCCCGGCACGGCGCGGCCACCATGGACACCCTGATCTCGGTCGGTACGACGGCGGCCTTCGGCTGGTCGCTGTGGGCCCTGTTCCTCGGGACCGCGGGCACCCCCGGCATGAAGCACCCCTTCGAGCTGACGATCGCCCGCGGTGACGGCAGCGGGAACCTGTATCTGGAGGCCGCCGCCGGAGTCACCGCCTTCATCCTGGCCGGGCGGTACTTCGAGGCCCGCTCCAAGCGCAAGGCCGGGGCCGCCCTCAGGGCCCTGCTGGAGCTCGGCGCGAAGGACGTCACCGTGCTGCACGCGGACGGCCACGAACAGAGCGTCCCGGTGGCCGAGTTGAAGGTCGGCGACCGGTTCGTCGTCCGCCCCGGGGAGAAGATCGCCACCGACGGGACCGTGGTCGAGGGCTCCTCCGCCGTGGACGCCTCCATGCTCACCGGCGAGTCGGTGCCGGTGGAGGTCACCCCCGGCGACACCGTCACCGGCGCCACCGTCAACGCGGGCGGACGGCTCGTCGTCGAGGCGACCCGGATCGGCGCGGACACCCAGCTCGCCCGGATGGCCAAGCTGGTCGAGGACGCCCAGAACGGCAAGGCGGCCGCCCAGCGGCTCGCGGACCGGATCTCCGCCGTGTTCGTCCCGATCGTGATCGCCCTCGCGCTCGGCACCCTCGGCTTCTGGCTCGGCAACGGCGCCGGTACGGCCGCCGCGTTCACCGCCGCCGTAGCGGTCCTGATCATCGCCTGCCCGTGCGCCCTGGGCCTCGCCACCCCGACCGCGCTGCTGGTCGGCACCGGGCGCGGCGCCCAGCTCGGCATCCTCATCAAGGGTCCGGAGGTCCTGGAGTCCACCCGCAGGGTCGACACCGTCGTCCTGGACAAGACCGGAACCGTCACCACCGGCCGGATGACCCTGCTGGCCGTGCACGCGGCACACGGCACCGACGAGGCCGAAGTGCTGCGGCTGGCGGGTGCCCTGGAGCACGCCTCGGAGCACCCGGTCGCCCGTGCGGTGGCCGAGGGGGCGCTGGAGAAGCTGGGTGCCCTTCCCGCACCCGAGGACTTCGCGAACGTGCCGGGTCTCGGGGTGCAGGGCATCGTCGACGGCCACGCCGTGCTCGTCGGGCGGGAGCGGTTGCTCGACCAGTGGGCGATCGGACTGCCCGAGGAGCTCCGCCTGCTGAAGAGCACGGCGGAGTCGTCCGGCCGCACCGTGATCGCGGTCGCCTGGGACGGCGAGGCGCGGGCGGTGCTGGAGGTCGCCGACGCGGTCAAGGACACCAGCCGTGAGGCGATCACCCGGCTGCGGGGGCTCGGGCTCACCCCGATCCTGCTGACCGGAGACAACCGGGCCGTGGCCGAGTCCGTCGCCCGCGAGGTCGGCATCGACGCCGAGCACGTGATCGCCGAGGTGCTGCCCCAGGACAAGGTCGACGTGGTCAAGCGGCTTCAGGCGCAGGGCCGTTCGGTCGCGATGGTCGGCGACGGCGTCAACGACGCGGCCGCGCTGGCCCAGGCCGACCTGGGTCTGGCCATGGGCACCGGCACGGACGCGGCGATCGAGGCGGGCGACCTGACCCTGGTCCGGGGCGACCTGCGGGCCGCGGCGGACGCCGTACGGCTCGCCCGCCGGACCCTGGGCACGATCCGCTCCAATTTGTTCTGGGCCTTCGCCTACAACGTGGCCGCGCTGCCGCTCGCGGCGGCCGGACTGCTCAACCCGATGCTGGCGGGAGCGGCGATGGCGTTCTCCTCGGTGTTCGTGGTCGGCAACTCACTGCGCCTGCGCTCCTTCCGGGCACAGGCCTGAACTCCCCGGAGCACGGGAGGCCCGTCACCTCGGTGAGGTGACGGGCCACAGCCGTGAGCGCCGGCGGGCCGGGACCGGGCGTTACTCGCCGCGGTACGGCAGTGTCGTCCCCGGCAGGTCGTACTCGTCGCGTCTGCCGCACATCCCGAAGCCGCCGAGCCGGGTCGGTGCGGCCTCGTGGGCGGTCGCCGCCCCGAGGTACGCCGGCTCACCGGAGGCGAGCGCGTCCAGCTGGGCGCCGGTGCGCTCGGCGGTGGCCAGCGCCCCCGCCTGCCACAGCTCACGCCAGGTGGGCACCTTCTCCCGCACCAGGCGGGCGGCCGCGCGCTGGAACTCCAGGTACGGGCCGTTGTCGCCTGCGGCCAGGGCCTCGCGCAGGACGAGATAGCCCTCGACGGCCAGGTCCCTGCGGCGCCGGGCGGCAGCGGCCGTCTCCGGCCCGGTTCCGGACGGGAGCCGGGCCTGCGCGGCGTACCGCTCGGGGTCGGCGAGGACCTCGGGCGGGAAGGTGAAGACGGCGTCCCCGGCCTCGGGCAGGCCGCTGTTCTGCATCAGCACGGTGATGCGCAGCTCGCCGCCCTGGACCATGCGGTGCACCGTGCCGGGCGTGAACCAGGCGATCGAGCCCGGCTCCAGCGGGATCTCCCGGTAGCCGTGGGGGCTCAGCGTCTGCACCGCGCCCCGGCCGCCGGTGACGACGTACGCCTCCGTGCACACCAGGTGCAGATGCGGGCTGCCGCCGCAGACGCCGTCGGCGGCCTCCCAGTCGTAGGCGCTGAGGTGCGACAGACCGACGGCACCGGGCAGCGGGTGGGGAAGCTCCGGCTTGGTCACCCCTGAGGGCCCGCTCACCACGACAGCCCCTCCAGGTGCTCACCGACCCGTTCCGCGTCCCAGGCGCCGTCGGCGACGACCAGCCGGTAGCGGTACGCGAAGGACTCCCCCGGCGGCAGCTCGAACTCCTCGAAGAACGCCCAGGAGAACGCGACCGTCGGGAAGGGCTTCGAGCGCACGAACCAGTGCGATTCGTGGACCGCGGTCTCGGGGTCGAGGTTCTCGGGGGCGTGCGCGAAGACGAGCGTGGAGTGGGCGTCCACGTCGTCGTGCTCGGTGGTGAAGGCGAGCCAGGGGCCCTGGCTGCCCATCAGCTTGTCCGCGTCGGCGTCCGAGTCCGGGGCGAACACCGCGCCGCCGGTGAAGTCGCGGGGGCCGCGCCACTGGAGTCCGGTGTAACCGGCCAGCTCACGGCCCGCGGTGGTCGGGGAGCCGAAGACGAGGGGCTCGGCACGCAGGTTGGTGAGCCGGATCGACCAGTCCAGCGCCCACGAGCCGCTGGCCTCGTCGACCGAGTGGACGGCCAGGCCCCGCTCCTCCCGGGCCCACTCCTCGCCGCCGTTCGCCACCCAGGTCAGCGCCTCGGTGACGTCCAGCCGGTCCTCGGCGGCCGTGAACGCGGTGAAGCCGTCGTGCCGCATCGAGCCGACGCGCTCCGGCAGCGGCAGATAGCCCTGCCCGTGGACATAGCAGTTGCCGCCCCAGAAGTTCTGCCCGGACAGATGGCTCGCCGTCATCTGGAGGCCCTTGTGCCAGCGGTGGTCGTTGGGCCGGTAGCCGGTCACGGTGCGGCCGCCGAGGGTGCGCACCGGGTGGGCGTAGGGCTTCTTGGCCTCGAAGGCGTCGGGGTCGGGTCGGTAGACGTAGCGGAGGATCTCCGTGCCGTTCGCCGCCTCGACGGCGATGTGCTCGCCGTGGACGTGGCTGACGCGGATGCTCATGCGCGCTCCTTGGGGGCCCAGTGGGGGTGGTCGCCGTGCATGGCCGGGTAGAAGGGGTCGCCGGGCGCGATCTCGCCCGCGGTCACCGGCCGGCCCGTGAACGCGGACTTGTAGAGCGCGGCGGCGAACTCGAGGGTGGCACGTGCGTCGGCGCCGCTGCCGGGAGGCCTGACACCGTTGTCGTACGCGTCGAGCAGCGCGCCGAGCTGGGCCGCGTGGGAGCTGGGGACGTCGGCGGTGGGGGTGCGCCAGGCGTCGGCCCGTTCGGAGGCCACGTGCGGGGCGGGGGTGTAGGTCCAGTCCTCGTTGCGGTGGCCGTAGAGATGGGTGAGTTCGACGGTCGCGTCGGCGCAGTCGATGCGGATGCGGCTCACCTCGTCGGGTGACAGCACACTGTTGACGACGGTGGCGAGGGCGCCGTTCTCGAACCGGACGAGGGCGGTGGAGACGTCCTCGCTCTCGGTGTCGTGGACCAGCCGCGCGGCCATGGCGCGGATCTCCGCCCACGGGCCGAGCAGGTGCAGGAGGAGATCGTACTGGTGGATGCCGTGGCCCATGGTCGGGCCGCCGCCCTCGCTGGCCCAGGTCCCGCGCCACGGTACGGCGTAGTAGGCGGCGTCCCGGTGCCAGGTGGTCTGGCAGTGGGCGACCCGGGGGGCGCCCAGCTCACCGCTCGTGAGGAGTGCGCGCGCGTGCTCGGCGCCGGAGCCGTAGCGGTGCTGGAAGACGACGGCGGCGTAGGCGCCGGAGGCCTCCTCGGCCGCGGCGATCTCGTCGTACTCGGCGAGCGAGAGCGTGAGCGGCTTCTCGCACAGCACCCAGGCGCCCGCCTTGAGCGCGGCCACCGTCTGGGCGCGGTGCAGGGAGGGCGGGGTGCCGATGAGGACCAGGTCGGGGCGTACGGCGTCCAGCATCTCGTCGACGGAGGTGAACCCGGCAACCTCCTGGCCCGCGAGCTCGCGGAAGGCGTCGAGTCTGCCCTGGTCCACGTCGACGGCGGCGACCAGTTCCACCCGCTCGGCGTGGGCCCTGAGCGCGGGCAGGTGGCTGCCGCTGACGATGGCGCCGGTGCCGACGACTGCGACTCGGCGACGGGCTGGACGGGACATGCGGTCCTCCTCGGGCGTCCGGTGACGGGACGCTGACATGCGGGGAAAGCGCTTGCTCCCCGGAGTGACCCTAGATCCCCGGAGATTGTCCGAACAAGACCCCGGGGCGGCGATTTGTTGGCGGGACGGTGGTGGAGGGCGGGGGCGGGCTGTCGGGACGGGGGTGGGGCGGGGTGGGGAGTGCTGGGCTTGGCCGGTGGGGCGTAGGTGCCGTGGTGGGTCGTGCGTCGGCTGCGGGTCGGTTGTGGCTGGTCGCGCAGTTCCCCGCGCCCCTTGGAAATCGCGCTGTCTCTTTGTCAGTTGCCGCAGATGCGGGGCCGTCATCCCGCTTGTGGGGTCCTGTTGGTCACCCTGATCTTGGACTGGCCGTGTGGGAGTTGTTCCCAGTCGTCCATGAAGCGGGCTCGCAGGCCGTGTTTCTCGGCCAGGGCCAGGAGGGTTTCCGCGCGGTAGTAGAAGTCCTCACGGAGTACCTGGTGCTCCTCGCCCTCCGTGCGGTCGAAGGTGAAGTCGAACCAGCCGTTCGGGGCGAGCACCCGGCCGACGTGGGCCAGGCACTCCTCGATCACCGGCAGCGGCGAGTGGGAGAAGACGCTGTGTGCGTGGACGACGTCGAAGTGGGCCTCCGGCAGGAACCTCAGGGTGAGATCGCGGACCGGGGTCAGGTTCGGCAGCCGTTTCTGGAGGTCCATCGCGACGATCGTGTCCTGCGCGGCGAAGAGGATGTCCGGCGAGATGTCGATGCCGTGGTAGTGGCCGGGTGAGAGGTGGCGGATGAAGCGCCAGCCGCCGCGCAGGTTGCCGCAGCCGATCTCCAGCATCCGGTGCTCGGGCCGCAGGCCGTGACCGAGCAGGTAGTCGAACTGCATCGCCCCGAGCGCCAGCCAGCGCTCCCGGTTGCGGCTGCCCACGGCCGCGTCCGGGTCGGTGCGGGTGTCGGAGCGCATCACGGCGCGGTAGTAGGCGATGTGGTCCGGGTGGCGCCGGCTGAGCCACAGGTCGCGTGCGGCCCGCGCCAGATGGCGGGGCACCCGGTCGGGGTGGCGCAGGGCGTAGCCGACCCGGTGCCCAAGCGTGGCACGGTTGGCGGTGAGGTTCCTGGCGGGCATGGCGATGCCTTTCGGAGATCGTCGGCGTGCTGCCAAGCCTCGGTGCGGTGGCCGGGGGTCCGGGTCGGTCGACAGGGGCGTTCCCCGGGGAGGTCCGGGCGACCGCCATGTCAGCCGATCGGTTGATGCGCGGCCGCGCCGGGGGCGTTAGACACGGACCATGAACCACACCGATCCGGAGGAGCGCCGGCTGAGCGTGATCGTGCACGGCGCGTTCTTCCTGCTGCTGGGCTCGTCCCTCGCCCGCTTCCTGAGCCGTGACCAGGGCGGGCCGCGCACCGGCTGGGTGGTGGCCCTGTTCGGCTTCTTCGCTCTCCTCTACGTCCTCGGGCATCTGCTCGCCCCGCCGCCCCGCCCGGGACTGCCGCCCACCCGGCGTCATCTGCTCTGGCTGGGCTCGGTCACCACCGTCTGGGTCGTCCTGTTGGCCCTCGCGCCGAGCGCCACCTGGTGTGTGATGCCCCTGCTCTTCGCCGGGCTGCACGCGCTGCCGCCGAGGATCGCGGTGCCGTCGGCGGCCGTGCTCACCGCGCTGGTCGTGCTCTCGGAGATACGGGTGGCCGACGGGCCCCTCAACCCGAACATGGTCGTGGCCCCGCCGGCCGTCGCCGCGGTCGCCACCGCCGTACTGGTGCATCTGCAGCGGCAGGGAGCCCGGCAGCGGGTCCTGATCGAGGATCTGGTGCGCACCCGGCACGAACTCGCCGCGACCGAGCGGCGGGCCGGGGTGCTCGCGGAGCGGCAGCGGTTGTCCGCGGAGATCCACGACACCCTCGCGCAGGGCCTGTCCAGCCAGCGGATGCTGCTTCAGGCCGCCGAACGGGTGTGGGGCTCGGAGCAGGCCCGGGACCATGTGCGGGCGGCGGCGGAGATCACCTCGCACAGTCTCGCCGAGGCCCGTCGCTTCGTGCACGACCTGGCCCCGGCCGACCTCGCGGAACGCTCGCTCGCCGAGGCGCTGCGTGAACTCGCCCGGCGGGAGAGCGGTCCCGGGCTGACCGTGGAGTTCCGGCTCGACGGGGACCCCGGTCCCCTGCCGGAGCGGGTCGCGGGGGCGCTGGTGCGGATCGCGCAGGGCGCGCTGGCCAACGTACGCGAGCACGCGGCGGCGACCCGGGCCGCGCTCACCCTGACCTGGCTGGACGACCAGGTCTCGCTGGACGTCGCGGACAACGGCAGGGGGTTCACCCCGGACGCCGGCCGGCCGACCGGGTCCCCAGGCGCGCCTCAGGCACTCCGGTCCCCAGGGCCGACTCAAGCACCCCGGTTCCCAGGCGGGACTCAGGCACCCCGGTTCCCAGGCCCGACTCAGGCACCCCGGTTCCCAGGCGGGACTCAGGCACCCGAGACGTCGACCGGGCCTCAGGAGCCTCGGCCGCCGGCCAGTGGTCAGCAGCGTCGCTCTCCGACCAGGCATCAGGAGCCTCGCTCTCCGGCCAGGGTTCAGGAACTCCGATCCTCGGCCAAGCCCCAGGAGCCTCGTTCCCCGGCCGGGCTTCAGGAACCCCGCTCTCCGGCCGGTGATCAGGAGCGTCGCTCTCCAGCCAAGCCTCAGGAGGCTCGGTCCCCGGCCGGCGATCAGGAGCGTCGCTCTCCGGCCAAGCCCCAGGAACCCCTGCCGCCGGCGGCGCCCCAGGCTCCCCACCCCACACCCCGTGGCCACGGACTCCCCGCCATGCGGATCCGGGCCCGCCAGGCCGGCGGCACCCTCGCCGTGGAGTCCACGCCGGGCGAGGGCACCGTGGTGTCGGTCGCCGTCCCGCTCGTCGTCGAGGAGACCGCCCTGTGAGCACGCACCCTGTGAGGTCGACCCCTACGAACTCGCCTCCTCCAAGTGCAACCCCTACGAACCCGCCCCCTCCAAGCCCAACCCCTACGAACCCGCCCCCTCCAAGCCCAACCCCCACGACCTCACCCCCTCCAAGCCCAACCCCCACGACCTCACCCCCTCCAAGCCCAACCCCCACGACCTCACCC